>CBIHMN010000289.1:0-3386 GCA_966211005.1 uncultured Arenimonas sp. | reverse complement strand
CCGTAGATCAGGTCGATGTTGACCGAGCGGAAGCCGTGCTTCCGGCAGTCGTCGACGACCTGTCGGGTTTCCTCGACCGACTGGATGCGGTTCACCGCGACCTGGACCTCGCGATCGAAATCCTGCACGCCGAGACTCGCGCGGTTGAATCCCATGAACGCCAGTGCCTCGATGTCGCCGGGGTTGACGAAGCGAGGATCGAGCTCGATGGAGAAATCGCGGGTCGGTGAGGCGGACAACCTGAAGTGCGTGGCCAGCGATTCGAGGAACTCGCCGATCTGCGTGGGCGTCAGGAAGTTCGGCGTGCCGCCGCCGAGGTGCACCTGGATCACCTCGCGGTCGCGGTCGAACTGCGGACCGACCAGCGCGGTCTCGCGCACGAGGCGCTGCAGGTACGGTTCGGCGCGGCCCTTGTCGCGGGTGATGATGCGGTTGCAGCCGCAGTAGAAGCACGGGCTGAAGCAGTACGGCACGTGCGCATAGACCGACAGCCGGCGGGGGATGGGATCGTCGTTGCTGGCGCGGGCGGCGCGGGCGAATTCGAGTGGCCCGAAGCTGGCGCCGAACTGCGGTGCGGTCGGGTACGAGGTGTAGCGCGGACCGGGCCGGTCGTAGCGGCGGAGCAGGTCGGCGTCGAACGGGGGCATGGCGTCCATGGCCCGCATCCTCGCCCCGCGCGCCGCCGGGCGCCTTGACCTCGGTCAACTGCGGGAACTGCGGGGGCAAGCGCGGGGACAGTGCATGATTAACAAATCGTTTTCGTTGCGGGCCACGGCGGCTGCGTCCCTCGAAACGATTTGTTAATCATGCACTGTCCCCGATTCTCTCAGATCCAGCGCGCGCGGCGCAGCAGCACGAACAGCACCGCGACGACGGCGACCGTCGCGCCGATCACGGCCGGGTAGCTCCAGCGGCCCGCGAGCTCCGGCATGTGCACGAAGTTCATGCCGTACCAGCTGGCGATCAGCGTCGGCGCCGCCAGCAGGCCGGCCCAGCCGGCGAGACGCTTCACCACTTCGCCCTGCGCGACGGTGACCAGCGACAGGTTCACGCTCATCGCCGCGGTCAGCATCTCGCGCAGCGTGTCGACGGCGTCGTTGACGCGCAGCGTGTGGTCGTAGACGTCGCGGTAGTACAGCCGCATCTCTTCCCCGACCAGTCCGGTGTGCACGCGCGTCAGCTGGCCGGTGATGTCCTGCAGCGGCGACACCGCCAGCCGCATCCGGGTCAGTTCGCGCTTGAGGTCGTAGAGCTTGCGCACCGTGTCGCGCCGATAGGCTTCGGCGAAGATGTCCTGCTCCAGCGCCTCGAGCTTGTCGCGGAACTCGTCGACGATCGGCAGGTAGTTGTCGACGATGAAATCGAGCACGGCGTACAGCCCGTAGCCCGGTCCCAGCGCCAGCAGCTCCTTTTCGCGCTCGGCGCGGGCGCGCACCGGCGCGTACGACAGCGACGCGCCGTGCCGCAGCGTCACGAGGTAGCGCGGGCCGACGAACACATGCGTCTCGCCGAAGGCGATGCGGCCGTCGACCAGCTGCGCGGTATGCGCCACGACGAACAGCGAATCCCCGTACGCCTCGATCTTCGGCCGCTGGTGCGCGTTGCGCGCGTCCTCGACCGCGAGCGCGTGCAGCCCGAATTCCTCCTGGAGCTTGTCGAGCAGCGCCGTCCCCGGATTGAACAGCCCGACCCAGACGAAGCTGCCGTCGTCGACCTCGAGCACATCGCTGATTTCGTCGAGCGTGATGTCGCGGCGCGAGCCGTCGCGGCCGTACACGACGCTGTTCACGACGCTGTCGACGACACCGTGGGGCGGGGGCGCGGGAGTGGCGGGCATCGGGGCTCCGGTGGAGCGGATATGCGTACCCGCCATATCCTACATCCGCCTTTCCGGGTCGAACGCCCGCAACAGCGCCCAATGCACCGGCAGCAGCAGCAGCACCCACTCCACGTTCTGCTGGCGCACGAACGGCATGAACTGGGCGAAGCCGGCGAGCGCGGCGAGGGCGGCCACGGCCCAGAGCGCGAGGCGGAAACGCGCTGACGGCGTGCGGCCGCGCAGCCTGGCCCACGCGCCCGGCAGCAGCGCCCACGCGATCGGGTTGAGCAGCAGCAGGTTGAGGTTGCGCCAGCCGGCGACGTGGGCGCTGCCGAACCAGATGAACAGCATCGTCGCGCCCGCCAGCCCCGCCAGCCCCCAGAACGCGAACGCGACGGCCGCGAGCGCGCGGGGCGCGCGGCGCGCCGACCAGAGCACCGCGAGCGCGAGCACGATGCCGGCGGCGAAGGCGACGCCGCGCAGCCGCGGCGCTTCGGCCGGCGGCTGGCTGATCCGGTGCGGGAGCAGCGTTTCCTCGGCGACGACCAGCGGCCGGCCGTCGGCGAGCACGACCTCGCGCAGCGAATCTCGCAGCCGCATCGGAATGAACGCCTCGTCCCAGCGCGACAGCGGGCGGTCCGCGTACGGCCCGAGGCCGAGGTGGAAGCCGGTGGCCATCCACCACGCCGGCGAGGCGAGGCGCACCGACTCGCTGCGGTAGGTATTGCCCTGCGAACGCGCGTCGAGCTGCGGCCGCATCGTGCCGCCGAGCGCGGCGTCGATCGCGTCGCGAACCTTCGTGGAGCAGTTGGCGGTGTAGTAGTCGTAGCGATAGCGCCGGTTCGGGCCGTTCGCGTCGGCGTGCAGCCGCGCGGCGAGCGTGGCGGCGGCGTCCGGCGCGAGGTCGAGCCACTGCACCACGACGCCGCGGCCGACCTCGCCGTAGTAGCGCAGGTCCTGCGCGAGCGGCAGTTCGACCAGCTGGTACATCATCTCGCCGCGGATGAAGCGCGGCACGAAGTCGGCCTCCTCGAGATCGAAGTAGCCGTAGTTGTAGGCGATCGCGGTGCCGGACGCCGGGTCCGCGACGACGATCGCGTTGTGACCGAACCGCTCGAAGAAGATCGGCCCCGGTTCCATCGTGACGACGCCGATGCGCGGCGCCGATACCGGCGCGAGCGGCGTGGCGCCCGCGGCACCGGGTGCGACGGCCGCGAAGACGAGCAGCCACGCCGCCAGCAGGCACGCCGCGAACGCGCGCGACTCAATCCGGGGCATGCACGCTGACGATGAAGGTGTGCACGCGACGGCGGTCGGCACGGCCGACGCGGAAATGGAAGCGGCCGAGCGCGAGTTCCTCGCCGGCTTCGGGAAGGTGCCCGATCGCCGACGTGACGAACCCGCCGATCGTGTCGTACTCGTCGTCGGGAAAGTCGGCGCCGAACTGCTCGTTGAAATCGTCGATCGGCGTCAACGCGTCGACCATGAACTGTCCGTCGGCCTGCGCCGCGATCAGCGTCGCCTCGTCGGCATCGTCGTGCTCGTCGTCGATCTCGCCGACGATCTG
>CBIHMN010000288.1:0-3412 GCA_966211005.1 uncultured Arenimonas sp. | reverse complement strand
GATCGACTGGCTCAGGACGCGCCGCTGCGGCGCGGGGGCGATTTCCCCCGGCCTCGCGAGCCGGATCTGCGCCAACGCCGCGTCGGTCGCGCCGTCCCACCAGTGCGGCGGCAGCCGATGGCCGGGATTGCGCGCGATCGCGAGCCAGCACAGCGCGGCCTCGATCGCGCCGGCCGCGCCGAGCGCATGGCCGGTCAACGGCTTGGTCGAACTCGCGGGCGTCGCCGTGCCGAACACGCGTGCGACGACCGCCGACTCCATCGCGTCGTTCTGCGGCGTGGCGGTGCCGTGCAGGTTCACGTAGTCGATCTCGTCGGCGCGCCGGCCGGCCCGCGCCAGCGCGGCGCGGATCGCGCGCTCGGCGCCCTCGCCCGACGGCTGCGGCCCGGACATGTGGTGCGCATCCGCGCTCTCGCCCCACCCGGCCAGCCGCACCGGGGACGGGTCGCGCGACACGAGGAACAGCGCCGCGCCTTCGCCGATGTTGATGCCGCTGCGCGTCGCCGAGAACGGCCGGCAGCGCGCGGGATCGACCGAACCGAGCGCCCCGAAGCCTTCGATCGTGAAGCGGCACAACGAATCGGCGCCGCCCGCGACCACCGCGTCGGCGAGCCCGGCCGCGAGCAGCCGCGCGGCCGTCGCCAGCGCTTTCGCGCTCGACGAGCACGCCGTCGAGATCACCTGCGCCGGGCCGCGCGTGCCGAGCCGCCACGCGACGTACGCCGCCGGCGAACCCATTTCCTGCTGGGCGTACTCGAAGGATTCCGGCCACATGCCGGACGACTCGCGCGCGCGACGCGCCGCTTCGGCCTCGCCGACGCCGGACGTGCTGGTGCCGAGCACGATCGCCACGCGATGTGCGCCATGCCGCGCGATGGCGGCGTCGACGGAAGGCCGGAGGGCGCCCAGCGCGGCCTCGAGCAGCGCGTTGTTGCGGCTGCGATGCGCACGCGGCGTGTCGGCCGGCAACGGCAGGGCGCCGGCGACCGCGCCGAGCGCCAGCGGGCGGCCCGGCACCACGCCGTCGGTCATGCCGACGCCGCCCGGCGCGGCGTCGGCGAACAACGCGGCGGCGACCGCGTCGACGCCGCGCCCGAGCGCGCAGACCAGGCCCGGTTCATGCAGGTAGACACCGCTCATGGCGTCACCGGTCGCGAGGCGATGTGCAGCTCGAAGCCCTGCCCCGGCCAGGCGAGCCGTACCGAGCCGTCCCCGAGGCGGGTGGCTTCGAGCACCGGTCGCGGGTCGTCGTCGAAACGCAGCACGCGATGCGCCGCGTCGGCCTGCAGCGTCCAGCCCGGCGGCAGCGCCGCGGCGATCGCCGTCGGCGGCCAGTACGCGTACTGCAGGTCGTCGAGTACGCGCCCGGCCTGCACCGCCGCCGGCAGCCGCGGATCGCGCGTCTGCGCCAGCGTCTCGCCGTCCCACGTGAAGCGCAGCGCGACCTGGCCCTGCGCATGCACGACGACGCGTACCGCCTCGGCATCGACCTCGACCAGCGCGTCGACGGTGTCGCGACGGCCGTCGCGCACGAACGTCAGCCGCTGCTGCAGCGCGAGGCCGCCCGGCAGCGCCGCCGGCGCCAGCCGCAACGGCGGTGGCGAGACCACGGGCGACCGGGCCGCCGGTGCGGTGCCGCAGGCCGCGACCAGCAGGGCCACCGCCACCGGCAACGCCGCGATGGAGAACCGGCGCGCCATCAGTCGCGCGCGAAGGTCAGCAGGCTGTGGCTCAGGCCGATGCCGTCGCGCACGTCGACCAGACGCAGCCCGGCGGCGTTCGCGAACTCGATGTATTCCGACGCGCGATACATCTTGCTGACGCCGTTCGCCATCGCGGTGAAATAAGGCGAGGTGTTGATGATGCAGTACGCCGCGACGTCGAACCGCTGCCGGTCCCAGAACGTATCGAGGATGTGCACGCGACCGCCGGGCGCGAGACTCGTCGCGACGCGGCCCAGGATGCTGGCGATGGAGCCGGCGCCGAAGCAGCTCAGGAACTGGCTCATCCAGATCGCGTCCTGCCCGCCGGGGAACGGCGCGCTTTCGTCGAGCATGTCGACCTCGGCGCAGGTGATGCGGTCGGCATGGTCCTGCAGGTTGACGCGGGCGACGCCGAGCTGTTCGGGCAGGTCCACCAGCGTCATCCGCACCGACGCGTCGTGCTCCAGGCAGCGCCGCGCCCACTTGCCGGTGTTGGCGCCGATGTCCATCAGCGTCGCCGGGCGGCGCTCGAACACGATCGGCAGCGCCATCGCGAACGCCGTGTCGGAGTAATGGTGGTCGAATTCGAACCACGCGCGCTTCGCGACGTCCGGCAGGTCGCGCAGGCCGCGGTAGATCGTCTCCCACGGGCCGAGCGCCTTCAGGCCGGCGGGACGCGCCTCGGCGAGCGCGGCTTCCAGGTCCATGAGCCCGGCGTAGCAGATCTCCTGCACGAACTCGAAGTTCACGCGCGTCATCTCGTCGTGCAGCACGACCTGGCCGGTCTTCTCCAGCCGCCAGCGGTCGCCGTCGAGGGCGACGACACCCGCGCTCAGGCAGGTTTCCAGCAGCACGCTCAGCGCGTACTCGCTGCGTCCGAGCGCCTGCGCCAGCGTGGCGGTCGTGCACCCGTCGGCGCTGCCGTCGATCGCGGCGAGCACGCCCCACTTGCGCGCGATGCGCACGCACTGGAACACCACCGGCCCGAACGCCAGCTTCTGCGCCGCGAAGCGTGCATCGAGCGCGGACATCGGTCCGGTGAAGGACCGGGGCGGCGTCGCCGCGGCGAGGGAAGTTTCAGTCATGGTCGTCGCGCTCATCGGAAGTCGGAGGAAGGGGCGTGGGAAAGATCGCGCGTCGGCGCCTCGAGGCGCAGGCAGGGCGACAGCAGCCAGACGAGCCCGATGCCGAACAGCAGGCTCAGGCCGAAGCCGTGCAGCGCCGGCGTCGCCGACAGCGACAGCAGGCCGAACGCCAGGAGGGTGCTGGCGGCACCGAGGCAGACCGCGAGCCAGCTGGCGCCGTCGCCGCGGTGTTCGAGCAGGAAGATGCCGTAGTCGACGCCCATGCCGAGCAGCAGCAGCTGCGCCAGCACGCCGAACAGCTGCAGCGGCACCCCGAACCAGCCCAGCAGCGACACGCCCAGCAGCGCCGCCAGCGCCGTCGGCAGCAACGCCCGCCATGCCGTTCGACCGTAGCGCGCGAACAACAGCACCGCGACCGCCGCGTAGCCGGCCAGCAGCAGCCAGCTCATCCGTTCGCGATAGTGGCGCAGCAGCGCCGAGTAGTCGGCGCTGCGGTCGACCCAGCGCACGCCGTCGAGCGGCGCGGCGACCGCCGACAGCGCCGCGACCGCGTCGCGCGACACGCCCGTCAGCATCACCACGCTGCCGTGCCCGCCGTCGACCGCGCCCAGCCACAGTGCACGC
>CBIHMN010000287.1:0-3422 GCA_966211005.1 uncultured Arenimonas sp. | reverse complement strand
GCGCGCTTCATGGCCGCCGAATCGGCGCGGGCGATCCCCGCGGCGCGCCGCATCGGCATGACGTGGATGATCGCGTGCCTCGCCGGCGCGGTCGCGGTCGGGTTCTTCGGCGTGGCGTATTTCGCCGCGCATCCCGACCAGGCGGCGCCCGTGACCGCGAACGCCGAGCGCGTGTTCATCGAGCTGTCGACGCGGCTGTTCAATCCCTGGATCGCGGGCATCCTGCTCTCGGCGATCCTCGCGGCGATCATGAGCACGCTCAGCTGCCAGTTGCTGGTGTGCTCCAGTGCGCTGACCGAGGACTTCTACAAGGGCTTCGTGCGCAGGCGCGCCGGGCAGCGCGAGCTGGTGTGGGTCGGCCGGCTGATGGTGCTGCTGGTGGCGCTGCTCGCGATCGTGCTCGCGCGCGATCCGGAAAGCCGCGTGCTCGGCCTCGTGAGTTACGCGTGGGCCGGGTTCGGCGCGGCGTTCGGGCCGGTCGTGATCCTGTCGCTCGTGTGGCGTCGCATGACGCGCGACGGCGCGCTGGCCGGCATGCTCACCGGCGCGATCACCGTCATCGCCTGGAAGCAGCTGTACGCGGCGACGACCGGGCTGTACGAGATGGTGCCGGGCTTCGTGCTCGCGACCCTCGCCATCGTCGTCGTCAGCCGCCTCGGGCGCCCGTCGCCGGCGATGGAGGGCCTGTTCGACCACGTCCACGCCGAACTCGAGCGCGACGGGCTGTGACCGTCGATCGCCGGCCGCCGGCGATCGCCCTGATGGGCCCGACCGCGTCGGGCAAGACCGCGCTCGCCGTCGACTGGGCGCGCGACCTCGACACGGAAATCGTCAGCGTCGATTCGGCGCTGGTGTATCGCGGCCTCGACATCGGCGCGGCGAAGCCCGATGCGGCGACGCTCGCGCAGGCGCCGCATCGTCTGATCGACGTGCGCGACCCGCACGAGGTGTTCTCCGCCGCGGATTTCGCGGCCGAAGCGCTGCCGGCGATGCAGGCGATCGCCGCGCGTGGCCGCGTGCCGCTGCTCGCCGGCGGCACGGGGCTGTATTTCTCCGCGCTGTTCGACGGGCTGGCCGGGATGCCACCCGCCGATCCGGCGCTGCGCGCCGCGATCGCCGACGAAGCGCGCGCACGCGGCTGGGAGGCGCTGCACGAGGACCTCGCGCGGGTGGATCCGGCCGCAGGCACGCGCATCGGCCGGCGCGACCAGCAGCGCATCACGCGCGCGCTGGAGGTGTGGCGGCTCACCGGTCGCGCGATCAGCGCGTGGCAGGCCGTGGCCGAACGCGCGCCGTTCCCGTTCCGCGTGCTGAAGCTCGCGCTGGCGCCGGCCGATCGCGCCGAGCTGCATGCCCGCATCGAGCAGCGCTTCGACGCGATGCTCGCGGCCGGCTTCCTCGACGAGATGCACCGCCTGCGCGCCGACACGCGCCTGCATCCGGACCTGCCGTCGATGCGCGCGGTCGGGTACCGGCAGGCCTGGCGACATCTCGACGGCGACACCGACGCCGCGACATTCCGTGCGCAGGCCGTCGCGGCGACGCGGCAGCTCGCGAAACGCCAGTTCACGTGGCTGCGCGGGCAGCACGACCTGTCGTGGTTCGACCCCCGGAGCGAGCGCGACGCGCTGGAGCGGCGGCGGCGGCTTTTCCTGCCGGCGTGAAGCGCGCGGGGTCGGCGCCGGGCCGGTCGTGATCCGGCGACGACATCGGGTACTGCTAAGATCGCGGCGTTGGCGGCCCGGACCCTTTGGCCGCCCATCGCGCCCCACGGGCGCGCCACAAGAAGAAGAACGGAGTCCGCATGTCCAAAGGTCAGTCCCTACAGGATCCTTTCCTGAACGCTTTGCGCCGCGAGCGCATCCCCGTCTCCATCTACCTCGTCAACGGCATCAAGCTGCAGGGCACCATCGAAAGCTTCGACCAGTTCGTCGTCCTGCTGCGCAACACCGTCAGCCAGATGGTCTACAAGCATGCGATCTCCACCGTCGTGCCGGCGCGCAACGTCCGCGTCGGGCCGGGCGGCGGCGCGGCGACCGCCGGCGCCGGTGACGACGACAGCGGCGGCGAGGACGAGTGATCGCCCGCGACGTGATCGAACATGTTTGAACGCGCCCGAAAGGGCGAACGCGCCCTGCTGGTCCAGCCGCATCCGCCGGGCCAGCAGGATCCGGCGCTGCTGGAGGAATTCACCGACCTGGCGCGCTCGGCGGGCGCGACGGTCGGCGGCAGCGTGCCCGCGCGGATCGAGCGCCCGAATGCCGCCACCTATCTCGGCAGCGGCAAGCTCGAGGAAATCGCCTCGGCGATCGCCGCCACGGGCGCCGACCTGCTGCTCGTCAACCACGCGCTGACGCCGGGACAGGAACGCAATCTCGAGAAGGCGCTGAAGCTGCGCGTCGTCGACCGCACCGGGCTGATCCTCGACATCTTCGCGCAGCGCGCCGCCACGCACGAAGGCAAGCTGCAGGTGGAACTCGCGCAGCTGAAGCACTGGGCGACGCGCCTCGTGCGCGGCTGGACGCACCTGGAACGCCAGCGAGGCGGTTCGATCGGCCTGCGCGGCCCCGGCGAGACGCAGCTGGAACTCGACAAGCGCATGCTGCAGAAGCGCCTCGAATCGCTGCAGGCGCGCCTCGAGAAGGTGGAAGTGCAGCGCACGCAGATGCGACGCGCCCGGCTGCGCAACGCCGTGCCGCGGGTCGCGCTGGTCGGGTACACGAACGCCGGCAAGTCGACGCTGTTCAACGCGCTCACCGGGTCGGGCGTGTACGCCGACGACCGCCTGTTCGCGACGCTCGATCCGACCGTGCGCCGCGTCGACGGCGTCGCGCCGCTGGTGCTCAGCGACACCGTCGGCTTCGTCCGCGACCTGCCGCACGAACTGGTCGCCGCCTTCCGCTCGACGCTCGCCGAGGCGCGCGACGCCGACCTGCTGCTGCACGTCGTCGACGCCGCCGACGAGCTGCGCGACGAGCGCATCGGCCAGGTCGACGCGGTGCTGGAGGAGATCGGCGCCGGCGACATCCCGCAGGTGATGGTGTTCAACAAGATCGACCGCATCGAAGGCGCCGCGCCGCGCGTCGACCCGGAGGTGGAGGGTCGGCCCCGCGTGTGGCTGTCGGCGCGCGAGGGCATCGGCCTGGACGGGCTGCGGCAGCTGCTGGCCGACCGCTTCCTCGATCGCCGCTGGACCGGCGAGCTGCACCTCGGGCCGGCCGACGGGCGCCTGCATGCGCGTCTGCACGCGGCCGGCGCGGTCGTCTCCGAGACGGCCGACGAGCAGGGCTGGACGCTGGGGCTCGACCTGCCGCTGGCGGTGGCCGAGCGCATCGCGGCCGAAGCGGGCGGCCATCCGCTGCAGTCCCTCTTGCTTGTCGCCCCCGAAGCCCCTACCTACAATCCGGACACCTGATTCAGCG
>CBIHMN010000286.1:0-3424 GCA_966211005.1 uncultured Arenimonas sp. | reverse complement strand
GTGATTGCACACCAGCAGCGCCGGGCCGTCGTCGGGCACGTGTTCCTCGATGCCGTGCGCGCGCAGCCGGTACATCGCGCGGATCCACAGCCACGCGAGGAAGCGCATGAAGAATTCGGGGACGATGCTGAAGATCCACAGCGTCACCAGCGCGTTGGCGATCGCCAGCGCGAGGAACACCTGCGGGATCGTCCAGCCGAGCAGCTTCTGCACCGCCAGCGCGATGCCCGCGGCCAGCACGATGAAAAACGCGTTCTGGATGTTGAGGCCGGCGATCACCCGGCTCAGTTCGTCCTTCGGCGTGCGGCTCTGCACCAGCGCGAACAGCGGCACGATGAACAGCCCGGCGAACAGACCGACCAGCGCGAGGTCGAGCATGATCCGCGGGCTGCCGGTGCCGGCGACGAAGCCGGCGACGTCGAGGCCGGTCGCCGGCGCGAGGCCCGGCCGCGCGAAATACAGGTCGGCGCAGAACACCGTCATGCCGAGCGCGCCGAGCGGCACGAGGCCGATCTCCACCGTGCGCCCCGACAGCTTCTCGCACAGCAGCGAGCCGGTGCCGGTGCCGATCGAGAACAGCACGAACGCGAACAGGTAGAGCGTCTGCGAGCCGCCGAGGTGCAGTTCGGCCCAGGCCGGCAGCTGCGCGGTGAGCACGGTGCCGACGAACCAGAACCAGCTGATGCCGAGGATCGCGTTGCGCACGGCGAGCTGCCGGCGCGCGAGGCTCAGCACCTTGATCGACTCCGGTATCGGGTTCCAGTTCACCGGCAGGTCGGGCACGGTCGACGGTACCGCCGGGATCTTCCGGCTCACCGCGTTGCCGAGCACCGCCAGCGCGATCACGGTGCCGCCGGCCATCCACAGCGCCGACGGCGGCGAACCCTCCTGGATCAGCAGGCCGCCGGCGATCATCCCGAGCAGGATGAACATGGACGTTCCCATCTCGACCAGCCCGTTGCCGCCGGTGAGTTCCTCGGGTTTCAGCACGTGCGGCAGGATCGAATACTTCACCGGACCGAACAGCGTCGACTGCAGCCCGGTGCCGAACAGCGCCACCAGCAGGATCGGCAGGTTCGCGGTCACGAAGCCGATCGCCGCCACCGACATCACCGCGATCTCCATCGCCGTCGTGATGCGGATCAGCCGCGCCTTGTCCATCCGTTCGGCGATCTGCCCGGCGGTGGCCGAGAACAGGAAGTACGGCAGGATGAACAGCGCCGGCGCGAGATTCGCGTACAGCGTCTTCTGTTCGCTCGACACGTGCAGGTAGAACAGCAGGCCGATGATCGCCTGCCGGTAGACGTTGTCGTTGAACGCGCCCAGCGCCTGGGTGGCGAAGTAGGGCAGGAAGCGCCGCTGCCGCAGCAGGTCGAACTGGTTGTGCGCCATCGTCTGCCTCTGTTCCTGCCCCTCGTAGGCGCGGCTTCAGCCGCGACCGCTCAGCCGCGACCGATCGCCCGCCACCCGATATCGCCGCGGTAGAACGCGCCCTCCCAGTGGATCGCATCCGCCGCCGCATACGCACGCCGCTGCGCCTCGGCGACATTCTCGCCCAGCGCGCACGCACAGAGCACGCGCCCGCCGCTGGTGACGACCACGCCGTGGCGCAGTTCGGTGCCGGCATGGAAGACCTTGGCGTCCGGGCCCGGGTCGGCGCCGAGGCCCGAGATCGCGTCGCCGGTGCGCGGCGTGCCCGGGTAGTTCGCCGCGGCCATCACGACGCCGAGGCTCGGACGCGGGTCCCAGTCGGCGTGGGTGCGGTCGAGGCGGCCGTCGATCGCGGCCTCGACGAGATCGAGCAGGTCGCTGCGCAGCCGCAGCATCACCGGCTGCGTTTCCGGATCGCCGAAACGCACGTTGTACTCGATCACCTTCGGCGCGCCGTCGCGGTCGATCATCAGTCCCGCGTACAGGAACCCGGTTAACGGGATGCCGTCGGCGGCCATGCCGCGCACGGTGGGCTCGACGATCTCGCGCATCACGCGCGCATGCACTTCGGGCGTGACCACCGGCGCCGGCGAATACGCGCCCATGCCGCCGGTGTTCGGGCCGGTGTCGCCGTCGCCGACGCGCTTGTGGTCCTGGCTCGTGGCCATCGGCAGCGCGTAAGCGCCGTCGACCATCGAGATGAAGCTCGCCTCCTCGCCGTCGAGGAATTCCTCGATGACGACGCGCGCGCCGGCGTCGCCGAACGCGGCGTCCTCGAGCATGTCGATGATCGCGGCTTCCGCTTCCTCCACCGTCATCGCGACGACCACGCCCTTGCCGGCGGCGAGGCCGTCGGCCTTGATCACGATCGGCGCGCCGTGGTCGCGCACGTGCTGGATCGCGAGGTCGGCGTCCTCGAACACGGCGTAGTACGCGGTCGGGATGCGATGGCGCGCGAGGAAGTCCTTCGCGTACGCCTTGCTGCCCTCGAGCTGCGCGGCGGCGGCGGTCGGCCCGAAGATGCGGTGGCCGGCGGCGCGGAACGCGTCGACGACGCCACGCACCAGCGGGGCCTCGGGTCCGACGACGGTGACGCTGACGCCCTCGCGCTCCACCAGCGCCAGCAGGGCGTCGATGTCGGTCGCCTTGACCGCGACGTTGCGGCATTTGCCCTCGGTGGCGGTGCCGGCGTTGCCCGGCGCGACGAGGACTTCGCCGACGCGCGGGGACTGCGCGAGCTTCCACGCCAGCGCGTGCTCGCGCCCCCCATTGCCGATCACCAGAACCTTCATGTCAATGCCTGAAATGCCGGCGGCCGGTGAAAACCATCGCCATGCCGTGTTCGTCGGCGGCGGCGATCACTTCCGCGTCGCGCATCGAGCCGCCGGGCTGGATCACCGCGGCGATGCCGGCGGCCGCGGCCGCGTCGATGCCGTCGCGGAACGGGAAGAACGCGTCGCTCGCCATCACCGAGCCCGGCACCACCAGCCCGGCTTCTTCCGCCTTCAGCGAAGCGATCTTCGCGCTGACGACGCGGCTCATCTGCCCCGCGCCGATGCCGACGGTCTGCAGGTCCTTCGCATAGACGATCGCGTTCGACTTGACGTGCATCGCCACCTTCCATGCGAACAGCAGATCGCGCAGCTGCGCGTCGGTGGGCGCCTTCGCGGTGACGATCTTCAGGTCGGCCGCGGTCAGCGAGTCGGTGTCGGCATCCTGCACCAGCAGGCCGCCGGCGATGCGCTTGTATTCGAACCCGGCATGGGTGCGCAGGCCGCCGGTCGCGAGCACGCGCACGTTCGCCTTCTTCGCGAACAGCGGCAGCGCGTCGGCGGCGATCGACGGCGCGATCACCACTTCGACGAACTGGCGCTTCAGGATCTCGCCGGCGGTCGCCGCGTCGAGCTCGCGGTTGAACGCGATGATGCCGCCGAAGGCGGAGGTGGGATCGACCGCGTACGCGCGGTCGTACGCGGTCATCAGGTCCGCGGCG
>CBIHMN010000285.1:0-3424 GCA_966211005.1 uncultured Arenimonas sp. | reverse complement strand
TCGCGCCGGCGAAGATGGGCGTGTACATGGGCATCTTCAACATGTTCATCGTGATCCCGCAGATCGTCGCGGCGACGCTGCTCGGACCGGTGCTGACCCTCGTGTTCGAGGGCGCCGCGATCTACATGATGATGCTCGCCGGCGGCAGCCTGCTGCTCGGCGCGCTGGCGCTGTCGGCGGTGCACGAGCCGGCGCACGTGGCCGACCCGGCGGCGGGTGACCTCGCCCCGCGTGCGCACTGAGGCCTCGCCGATGCGCCTGCCCGCCTCGACCCCGCTCGCGATCATGGCCCTGCTCGCCGGTTGCGCCGGCGTCGCGTCGCCGACCGTCGTGCCGCCGCCGGTGCACGTCGGGACGCGCGAGCCGATGGCCGCGCATGCCGTGTACTTCGTCGTGACCGACCGCTTCGTCAACGGCGATCCCGGCAACGATCATCGCGACCAGGGCGGGGCGCACCGCACGTTCGACATCCCGGTGCGCGATTGCCCCGACGGCGCCAACATCGGCTACCTCGGCGGCGATTTCCGCGGCGTGCTCGACAACGCCGCATACCTCCGCGCCATGGGCTTCGGCGCGGTCTGGATCACGCCGATCGTCGACAACCCCGACGAGGCGTTCACCGGTGGCGACGCGATCGGCTGCACGACGTTCCTCACCGACCGCGGCAAGGCCGGCTACCACGGCTACTGGGCGACGAGCTTCCACCGCGTCGACGAACACCTGGAGAGCCCGGGACTCGCATTCGCCGACTTCACCCGCGGGATGCACGACGCCGGGCTGAAGGTGGTGCTCGACATCGTCGGCAACCACACCTCGCCCGGCTTCGGCATGCCGGTGAAGCAGCCGGGTTTCGGCCAGCTGTTCGCTGCCGACGGCACGCTGCTCGCCGACCACGGCAACCTGCCGCCGGAACAGCTGTCGCCCGCGACCGAGCCGCTGCACCGCTTCTACAACACGAAGCGCGACCTCGCGCAGCTCGCCGACCTGCGCGACGACGAACCGGCGGTGATGGACCACCTGGTCGACGCCTACCTGCAGTGGATCGCCCAGGGCGCCGACGCGTTCCGGATCGACACGATCCGGCACCAGCCGCTGTCTTTCTGGAAGACGTTCTCGGACCGCATCCGCGCCGGACACCCGGGCTTCTTCATGTTCGGCGAGGCGTTCGATTACGACGCGGCGACGATCGCGCCGTTCACGTGGCCGGAAAACGGCGGCGTCAGCCTGCTCGATTTCCCGCTGAAGAAGGCGCTGTCGGAAGCCGTCGGGCCGGCCGGTCACGGGTTCGAGACGCTCGTGCCCGCGCTCGCGCTCGAACACGGGCCGTACCAGAACCCGTACGACCTGATGACCTTCTACGACAACCACGACATGGCGCGCCTCGACGCGACCGACGACGGTTTCGTCGACGCGCACCACGTGCTGTTCACGATGCGTGGCACGCCGGTCATCTACTACGGCTCCGAGACCGGCTTCATGCGCGGCCGCGTCGAACACAGCGGCAACCGCGCCTACTTCGGCCAGGAACGCGTCGACGCCGCGCCCGCCAGCCGCATCCACCGCGAACTCGCGCGCATCGCGCGCGTGCGCGCCGCGTCGCCGGCGCTGCAGCGCGGCCTGCAGCTCAATCTCGAGATGCAGGGCGACCGCGCCGCGTTCTACCGCGTGTACGCGGACGGCGCGCAGGCGCAGATCGCGCTGGTGCTGCTGAACAAGGGCGACGGGCCGGCGCGTTTCGCGATCCGCGACTACCTGCAGGCCGGCACGTGGCGCGCGGCGCTGGCGGGCGGCACGCGCGAAGTGACGTCCGGCGGCACGCTCGACGTCGAGGTGCCGCCGCACGGCGCGGAAGTGTTCCTGCTCGACGCGGACGTCCGCGACCCGGCGTTCGAGGCGCGGCTCGAAGCCCTCAGCGCGGCGTCGCGCCGCACGACTTCCGCACCACCAGCTTCGGCGGCAGGGTCGCGCTGACCACGGGCTCCCCGGCGATCTGCGCTTCCAGCGACGCCACCAGCCGCTCGCCGGCGAGGCGCGTGTCCTGCATCACCGTCGTCAGTGCCGGGCGCATGAAGCTCGCCATCGGGATGTCGTCGAAGCCGACCACGGCCACGTCCTCGGGTACGCGGCGGCCGGCGTCGGCGAGGGCGCGCATCGCGCCCATCGCCAGCAGGTCGCTCGCGGCGAACACGGCGTCGAACGCGGCCTCGCGCTCCAGCAGCACCCGCATCGCGCGGTAGCCGGTTTCTTCGGTGGAATCGCTCGCGTCGGCGCGCAGCGCGTCCTGCAGCGCGATGCCTTCCTGCGCCAGCGCTTCGGCATGGCCCATGTAGCGTTCGAGGAATTCGGGGCACTGCAGCGTGGCCGTACCGATCCACGCGATGCGACGGCGACCGAGCTCGAGCAGGTGTCGGGTGGCGAGGAAGCCGCCGAGCCGGTTGTCGCAGCACAGCGAGATGCCGTGCTGGTCTTCGACCTGCGGCCCCCAGCGCACGAAATGCGTGCCTTCCTCGACGAGACGTTCGAGCTTCGGGCGGTATTCGAGATAGTCGCCGTAGCCGAGCAGGATCACGCCGTCGGCGCGGTGGCTGTCCTGGTACTCGGCGTGCCAGTCGCTGCTCATCTGCTGGAACGACACCAGCAGGTCGAGGTGGCGCCGCGCGCAGGCGCGCGTGATCGACGCCAGCATCGACATGAAGAACGGATTGATCGCCGAATCGTCGCTGGTCGGGTCCTCGAACAGCAGCAGCGCCAGCGTGCCGGCGCGCTGCGTGCGCAGGCTCGACGCGTTCTTGTCGACGATGTAGTTCAGCTCGCGCGCGATCTCCTGCACGCGCCGCCGCGTTTCGGCGCTCACCAGGGGGCTGTCGCGCAACGCCCGCGACACCGTGGCCTGCGAGACGCCGGCGCGGAAAGCGATGTCGAAGGAGGTGACCCGGGGTTTCATGCGGGCGACTCTAACCCGGGACGCGGGCCCGTCAGAAGTTGAGCTTCTCCGGGCTGGAGCGGAACCGCTCCACGGAATCCAGGATCTCGCGGCGCGCCGCATCGGCGCCTTCCCAGCCGTCGAGCTTCACCCACTTGCCCTTCTCGAGGTCCTTGTAGTGCTCGAAGAAGTGGCCGATGCGCTCCAGCCAGTGCGGGCTCACCTGGGTGATGTCGTGGATGTGCGAATAGCCGCCGAACACCTTGTCGACCGGCACCGCGAGCAGCTTGGTGTCCTCGCCGGCCTCGTCCTTCATCTTGAGCATGCCGACCGGGCGGCAGCGGATGACCGACCCCGGGATCAGCGGCAGCGGCAGCACGACCAGCACGTCGGCCGGGTCGCCGTCGCCGCACAGCGTGTGCGGCACGTAGCCGTAGTTGCAGGGATAGCGCATCGGCGTCGACAGGATGCGGTCGACGAAGATCGCGCCGGTGGCCTTGT
>CBIHMN010000284.1:0-3427 GCA_966211005.1 uncultured Arenimonas sp. | reverse complement strand
GACCCACGCGTCCCACGTGACCTCGTCGTAGCTGCCGCCGTCGCGGACCAGCCGCGCCTGGTACGGCGAGTTGTCGAGCACCGTCTCGTCGATGTCGACGATCACCGCCGGCGGCAGCCCGGTGGCCGCGTTCGCGCGGTCTTCCGCGACCAGCGCGTCCCAGTCCGGCGAGGCGAGGGCCGCATCGAGCTTCGACGCGCCGGCCCGGAAGGTCTGCAGCGCCAGCAGCCGGTATTCCTGCGAG
The DNA here is from genome assembly GCA_966211005.1 of uncultured Arenimonas sp. Lineage (GTDB taxonomy): Bacteria > Pseudomonadota > Gammaproteobacteria > Xanthomonadales > Xanthomonadaceae > Arenimonas. The sequence continues at coordinate 3,183 of CBIHMN010000284.1, read as the reverse complement.
GTCTGCACCCATGCCACCGCGTTGAGGTTGTCGTTCGCCGCGGGACCGGCCGGCGCGGCAGCGACGGGCGCGGCGGGCGTGTCGTCGCGGTGCGCGACGGAACCGCAGCCGGCGAGTGCCAGCGCGAGTGCCAGCGGGGCGAGGCGGGCGAAGGTCATCGGCAGCTCCGGCGAAGACGGGGGGCGCAGTTTACCGAGCCGCGATCACGATCCGTGTGGAACTGAACGGTCCGCGACCGGCGATGGCCGCGGACGAGCCGTGAAACCGTCCAAGCCATGACCCCGCCCGGGCCGGCGGCGCGATGACGCGCCGCCCCGCCGGACGCCTCGAGACTCCCCATGATCGATACCCTTCGCCCACTCGCCGCCGCCGCTCGCCGGCGGTTCACCGCCCTGTCCACGACCGCGCGCGGCGCGGTGGTCGGCGTCGTCGTGCTGCCGGTGCTCGCGCTCGCGGCGATCGGCGGCGACGGTCCGGAAACCGCGACGGCCACCCCGTCACCGGCGGCGGGGGGCGGCGACACGTTCCTCGCCGGCGCGACCGCGCTGCTTTCGCACGACCCGCAGGCGCTGCTGGACGAGCTGCGCGACGCCGGCCCCGCGGCCCCGGTCCCGATCGATCCGGCGTACACCGCGAAAGCCGTGGCGCTGATGGACGCGCTGCCGAAAGGCCCCGACGGCCAGCCGGACTGGTCGCGGGTCGACATGGAGGCGTACGTGAAGGACATCGAGGCGATCGGCCCGCCGCCGGCCGCCCCCGCCGGCGACACGACGCCCCTCGACGTGGAGGCGCTCGACCTCGCCGACGCGCTCGACGTCGTCGCGGCCCGCATCGCTGCCGAGAACGACGAGACGCTGGATCGACTGCGCGACAGTCCGCAGTCCGGGCAGCCCGCGGTGCTGCTCGCGCACGCGGCGACGCTCGCCGCGGCCGGCGACCCGTGGGGCGCCGCCGCGAACCTGCTGGTGGCGCACGAACAGGACGAAGACCTAGCGATGCCGCTGCTGAACCTCGCCGCGATCGCGAACGGCCAGAACCTGCCCGCGGTGTCGCTGGCGCTGCTCGACGCGGCCGACGGACTGACGATCGACGCCGATACCTCGCCGGTCGGCATCGCCGGCCGCGCCGCGCTGCTGAACAACCGCGGCCACGCGCTGCTGCTGCTGCGGCGTTTCGCGGACGCCGAACCGGTGCTGCGCGAGGCGCTCGCGCTGAACCCCGAACTGTCGGAGGCCGCACGCAACCTCGTCCACGCGCTGGTCAAGCTCGGCCGCGACGACGAGGCCGCCGCGATCGCGCCGCGCGCGCTCTGGCGACTGCGCGGCGATCCCGCGCAGCCGGTACCGCAGCGCGATGCCTCCGATACCGGGCCGCCGGCTTCGCCGCCGCCCCCCGGCGGTTCGCCGGAGCAGATCCGGCGCTGGGCGCGCGCGCCCTTCCTCGAGACGCGCGACGGCGAGCTGCAACTGCCGCTGTATGTCGCGCTCGACCTGTCGAAGCAGGGCCAGATCGCGTGGCCCGCGGTGTCGTACCCCACCGCCGACGACAGCTATGCGGGCTGGTTCGCCGGCGTTTCCGCCGATTACGTCGCGACGCGCGCGCAGGCGAAGGCGATCCGGGACCGGCAGGGCGGGCTGATGGCCACGCTCGCCGGCCGCCGCCCGTCGATCGTCGACACCGTGCACCAGATCATCGAGGTCAAGGCGACGTCGCAGTCCGGCCTCGAACCGGTCGACACCGGGATGCATCCGCTGAAGGCGTGGAAGGAAAGCCTGATCCTCGGCTCGCCGCAGCTCACGCGGTTCCAGGCGCTCGACGTGGCGCAGGCCGAGTGGCAGATGGAACAGGCCTCGGACCGCCTGAGCGAGGAATTCGCGCGCGACTCCCGCTGTCCGCCGGACAGCACGACCGAGGCGTGCTGCGCGATCTCGCGCCGGGCGATCGCGAAGGGCATCGCCGGGATGACGCCGTTCGCGCGCGAGTACGAGGATCAGATGCGCGTGTTCTTCCGCGACGCGTACGGCGTCTCCACCGCGATCGCGTCGAACCTGCCGCGCGGCGGCTGGCACGACATGGCGCGGCTCGGCATCGAGCACGACGTGCTGCAGATGCACGCGCGTGCGCAGCAGGAGATCGCGTTCGCGTTCTCGCACGCCGCGCCTTCGGGCAGCGGCTGCTACGGTCCGGTGTCGGCACGCGACGGCGTGGTGCCCGAGGTGGTCGTGGAGGCGCCGGCGTGCAGCGCCGCGTCGCAGTGGGCTTCGGGCAAGTATGCGTTCTCCGACAACTTCTCGATGGAACTGACCTGCGGCAAGCTGAAGTTCGTCGCCGAAGTGAACGTGATCGGCACGAAGAAGCTCAAGTGGGGCCCGCTGAACGACATCGGCGCCGATCTCGGGATGCATGCCGAGGTCGAATTCTCGATGGAAGGCACGGTGACGATCTTCGCCGGGCCCAAAGCCGGCATCAGCGGCAAGCTCGGCGAGTACGGCGGCGACTTCGGCGTCAAGGACGGAATCTATGCCGTGATCGGCGCCGACGGGGTGCGCGACGTCGGGATGCGCGTGGTCGTCGGCGGCGGCGTCGCCGGCGGGGCCCTCGGCGGCACGCACGACGTCGACAGCATGGATTTCTCGTTCGTGTCGGCGATCTGAACACGTCGTCGCCTCTCTGAACGGTTGCGCGGCGTTCAGGCGCTTCTGGCGCCGGGTTCACGCCGGCGTGGCCATGCTGCCCCCGTTCCCCACGAACGGAGTAAGCCATGAACAAGTCCGTCCTGCTGATCGCGCCGCTGCTGGCGGCGTTCGCCGTCTCGCCCGCGCTCGCCGACCGCGGCGGCAAGCATGGCCACAAGGGCAAGGCCAAGGGCCACGACAAGCACCAGGTGGATCGCCGCGGCGACCATGACCGCGATCGCCGCCACGACCGCGACCGCGTGATCGTCGTCGATCGCGACGACCGTCGGCCGACCGTGGTCGTCCGGGACCGTGACCGCTACGACGGCCGCCACGACAACGGCCTGCACCTGGGCTGGTACAAGAACCACTGGAAGCGCGGCGACCGCATCGACTGGCAGGTGGTGCAGCCGACGTACTACATCTACGACTACGACCGTTACGACCTGCGTCCGGCGCCGGTAGGCTACCGCTGGGTGCGGCCGATGGACGACCGCTATCTGCTGGT
>CBIHMN010000283.1:0-3440 GCA_966211005.1 uncultured Arenimonas sp. | reverse complement strand
TCGGGCGACATGCCGTGCGAGCGCAGCACCTGTTCGTAGGCATCGGCCACTTCCGGGCCGGTGAGGTTGTGCGCCGACACGTTCACCGAGACCTTCAGTTCCAGTCCGCGCGCCATCCAGCGCTTCCACCACGCGCACGACTGCACGAGCATCAGCGAGGTCAGCTCGTCGATCATCCCGGCCGCTTCCATCAGCGGCACGAACTGCGCGGGCGGCACCATGCGGCCGTCCGGCAGGCGCCAGCGCGCGAGCGCCTCGACGCCCACCGCCTTGCCGTTGCCGAATTCCACCTGCGGCTGGAAGAACGGCACGATCTCGCCGCGCGCCAGCGCCTCGCGCGCCTGGTCGCGGGTGATCTCGATCTCGGCATCGGCACCGGCACCGGCAGCGTCGAGTTCGTACAGCGACAGCACGCTGGACAGCTTGCCGGGCGTCAGCGGCTTCTCGACGCAGCCGAGCACGCGCAGCCCCGAGGCCTTCGCCATCACCTGCACCGTGTGCAGCAGCGCCGGTTCCATCGCGCTGACGACGGCGATCGATCGCGCCAGGCGCTCCTGCGCGATGATTCCGATGAATTCGACGCCGTCCATGCCGGGCATGTCGAGATCGACGAGGACGACGTCCGGCTCCGCGGGCAGTTCGCGCAACAGCTCCAGCGCCTGGAAGCCGTCGGCCGCCTCGTGCAGCGCGGTCAGGCCGAGGTCGGCGAGCAGGCGCAGGCCCAGCCGGCGCTGGAAGCCGTGGTCTTCGACCAGCAGCACGCTTAGACCCGTCAGGCTCATCCCCTTCCCCGAGTGCCCGACCGCGTGGGCAGCCCGACTTTACCCGGCGGCCACGGGCGGCGGTAGCGGTCTCGACGCGGGATTCACGCGCCGCAGCCGCGACGCCCCCGAGACTGCCCTCGACCGTCACCAGGACACTGCATCGCATGAATCATCCACGGGCTTCCGGCGAAGCCGTTCCTCCGGTGTTCTGGGGCGAGCTGGCGCCCTGCGACCACGTCGTCCAGTTCTACGGCGACGAAGAGGGGTTTCTCGATGCGCTGCAGGCCTACGTCGCCGAAGGCATCGCATCGGGGGAGGCCGTGGTGCTCGTGGTGACGCCCGGCCACCTCGCGGCGCTCGAGGCCCGGCTCGGCGACGCCGGCGTGGACCTCGAACTGGCGCGACGGCGCGGGTTCTACACGGCGCTGGACGCGCAGCACACGCTCGACCGGTTCATGGTCGACGGCTGGCCGGACGACGACGCGTTCGCCGAGGTCGTCGACGCGATCCTGGAGGCGCCGCGGGCCGCCGGCCTGAAGGTGCGCGCCTTCGGCGAAATGGTGGCGATGCTGTGGTCGGCCGGGCATTGCGGCGCCACCGTGCGGCTCGAATACCTGTGGCAGACGCGGTGCCGGAAGGAGGACTTCGCGCTGTTCTGCGCCTATCCGAAGAGCGGTTTCACCGGCGATCCGACGACCTCGCTGCTGGCCATCCGCGCGGCCCATTCCCGGGTGCTTCCCGGCTGAACCGCGCGGGCGGCCGCTATAATCCCGGGTCTTTTGCTCCGCCCCGGAACCGCCATGGCCGCCGTCCCCGCTCCGCCCGCCCCGTCGCTCGACCGCGGCTACGACCTCGAATCCAAGTACACCCGCGAACAGGGCCGCATCTACCTGTCCGGCGTGCAGGCGCTGGTGCGCCTGCCGCTGATGCAGCAGATGCGCGACCGCGCCGCCGGCCTCGACACCGCCGGCTTCATTTCCGGCTATCGCGGCTCGCCGCTGGGCGGCTTCGACCTGGAGCTCTGGCGCGCGCGCAAGCACCTGCAGGCCAGCGGCATCGAGTTCACCCCGGGCCTGAACGAAGACCTCGGCGCGACGATGGTCTGGGGCACGCAGCAGACCAACCTGTTCCCGGGCGCGAAGCACGACGGCGTGTTCGCGATGTGGTACGGCAAGGGTCCGGGCGTGGACCGCTGCGGCGACGTGTTCAAGCACGGCAACGCCGCCGGCACGTCGAAGCATGGCGGCGTGCTCGCGCTCGCGGCCGACGACCATGCCTGCCGCAGCTCGACGCTCCCGCACGGGTCCGAGGGTGAATTCGAGAGCGCGATGATGCCGGTGCTGAACCCGGCCGGCGTGCAGGACATCCTCGACATGGGGCTGCTCGGCTGGGCGATGAGCCGCTACACCGGCCGCTGGATCGGCTTCAAGACGATCGCCGAGACCGTGGAATCGTCGGCGTCGGTGATCGTCGACCCGCACCAGCTCGACATCCTGCTGCCGGGCGATTTCGAGCTGCCCGACGGCGGCCTCGGCATCCGCTGGCCCGATCCGCCGCTCAACCAGGAAATGCGCCTGCACCAGTACGCGGTGAAGGCGGCGCAGGCGTTCGCGCGCGCGAACCGCATCGACAAGACCGTCGTCGATTCGCCGAAGGCGCGGCTGGGCATCGTCACCACCGGCAAGAGCTACCTCGACGTGCTGCAGGCGCTCGAGTACCTCGGCATCGACCGGAAGGTGGCCGAGGACATCGGCATCCGCGTCTACAAGGTCGGCATGACGTGGCCGCTGGAACCGGTCGGCATCCGCGAGTTCGCGCGCGGGCTGCAGGACATCATCGTCGTCGAGGAGAAGCGCAGCTTCATCGAGCGGCAGATGAAGGAATACATGTACAACTGGGAGGAGCGTCCTTCCATCGTCGGCAAGTACGACGAGCAGGAGAACTGGGTGCTGCCGAGCACCAACGAGCTGACGCCGGCGCGGATCGCGCGCGTGATCGCGTCGCGCGTGCAGCGCTTCTTCCGCAGCGACGCGATGGAGCAGCGGCTGCAGTGGATCGCCGCGAAGGAACGCGAGCTGGCGCTGCCGCGCGCCGAGTTCCCGCGCGTGCCGCATTACTGCAGCGGCTGTCCGCACAACACGTCGACGGTGGTGCCGGAGGGCTCGCGCGCGCTCGGCGGCATCGGCTGCCACTACATGGTGACGTGGATGGACCGGCGCACCGACACGTTCACGCACATGGGCGGCGAAGGCGTGACGTGGGCCGGGCAGGCGCCGTTCACCGCCGAGAAGCACGTGTTCCAGAACCTCGGCGACGGCACGTATTTCCACAGCGGCTCGCTGGCGATCCGGCAGTCGATCGCCGCGAAGGTGAACATCACCTACAAGATCCTCTACAACGACGCGGTGGCGATGACCGGCGGCCAGCCCGTCGACGGCACGCTGAGCGTGCCGGACATCGCCCACCAGGTGCGCAGCGAGGGCGTGCGCACGATCGTGGTGCTGTCGGACGACATCGGGAAGTGGTCGGACAGGTCGATCTTCCCGTCCGGCGTCGAGTTCTTCGACCGCACCGAACTCGACGCGCAGCAGAAGCGCCTGCGCGACGTGCCCGGCACCACGGTGCTGATCTACGACCAGACCTGCGCCGCCGAGAAGCGCCGCCGCCGCAAGCGCG
>CBIHMN010000282.1:0-3460 GCA_966211005.1 uncultured Arenimonas sp. | reverse complement strand
GGCGGTGACTTCGAGGTCGAGCAGATACAGGCGGCCTTCCTCGTCGCCGAACGCCACCCGGCGACCGGCGGGATCGGCCGCCCACGCGGTGAGCCGCGACCGCGCGTCCGGCGAAACGCGGTGCAGCAGGCGCATCCCGTCGGTGGCTTACACCTGCAACGTGCGCTGCGCATCGACGAGCGTCATCGCGAGGCGGCCATCGCCCGACAGGCGCCACGGCAAGGCGTCGCCGCCGCGCAGCAGCGCGACACGGCCGTCGTCGCTCCACGCGGCATCGGAGAAGTCCGCGAACGCCGCCGGCGGTTCCCGCACCGTCGCGGCCGCGAGGTCGACGCGCCACGTATCCCCGCCGGTCGGGCCGGGCTGGTTGCGGTACCACTCCTGGGTCGCCAGCAAGGTGTCGGCGCCGGCGAAGCGCAGCCACGTCGTCGAGCGCAGCTGGCCGCCGGAGCTGCGGCGCTCGCCGAGATCGGCGCGCCCGAGTTCGGCGAGCGTCGCCGCGTCGTACCAGCGCACGCTGCGGTCGCCGAACGCGAGCGCGACACGGGCGCCGTCGTCGCTGACGGCGACGGCGAGCGGCGTGGCATCGGCGATCGACGTGGTGTCGAGAAGCACCGCGCCCTGGCCGAGCAGCATCCCGAGGCGACGGCGATCGGCCTGCGCGGCCACCTCGAGGCCGGCGGCATCCTGCTCGGCGATGTTGAGCAGAAGCCGGTCGACCGCGTCCCACCCGGCACCGTCGGCGGTCGACAGCAGCGCGGCCTCCCGCCGGCCGTCCCACAGCCGCGTGCTCGCGGTGAACGCGTTGGTTTCGGCGCGCATCCACTGCTGCGCGGTCGACGCCAGTCCGATCACCAGCGCCAGCGTCGCGGCGCCGATCGCCGTGGCGAGCGCCGGCTCGCGCCGGACCCAGCGCCCGGTCTGCTGCAGCAGACCGAGCGGGCGCGCCTGCACCGCGCGGTGTTCGAGGAAGCGGCCGAGGTCGTCGGCGAGATCGCGGGCGGTCGCGTAGCGCGCCTCCTGCGGCCGCGCGAGGCAGCGCAGGCAGATCGCCTCGAGGTCGGGTGGCACGTCGGCGTCGCGCGTCGGCCGGCGAACGGTACCGGTCAGCACGCGCTCCAGCGTGTCCTGCGGGCTGGCGCCGCTGAACGGCGGCGCCCCGGTGAGGCACTCGTAGAGGATCGCGCCGATGCCCCAGATGTCGGTCGCGGCCGACAGCCGCGTGCTGCGCACCTGCGCCTGCTCGGGCGCCATGTAGCTCGGCGTGCCGGAGATCTGCTCGTTCTCGAGGCTGGGCGCCTGGCCGAGCCGCCGCGCGAGGCCGAAATCGGTGACGAGCGCGGTGCCCTGTTCGTCGATCAATATGTTCGCCGGCTTCAGGTCGAGATGCAGCACGCCGAGCCGGTGCGCGTAATCCACCGCTTCGGCGACGGTGCGGATCAGCGCTGCCGCCTCGCGCGCCGGCAGCCGCCCGCGGGCCTCGACCACCGCGGCCAGGCTGCTGCCGCGTACCAGCTGCATCGCGTAGTAGACCAGCCCGTCCTGCTCGCCCATCTCGTGCACGGCGACGATGTTCGGGTGCTGCAGGCTCGCGGCGTTGCGCGCCTCGCGGCGGAATCCGGCGACGAACTCGTCGGACGCCCACGGCCCGGCCGACAGCAGCTTGATCGCGACCTCGCGCTCGAGGCTCTGCTGCCACGCGCGGTACACCACGCCCATGCCGCCCTGGCCGACGCGCTCGCGCAGCTCGTAGTCGCCGAAGTCGCGCTGAGCCGGGTCGGTGAGGTCGAGCTCCAGCGCGTCCACCGGCAGGAACGCGAGATGCATCGTCGAGGCGCCGGTGTCGCGCCGCCCGGGCTGCGAGCCGAACGCCAGCCGTGCGAGTCCGGGATCGAGCCACCAGTTCCCGCCCGGGGCGCCGATGCGGGTCGGGTCGGCGCTCACTCGCCGCTCCCGAGCACCTGCAGCAGCGCGTCGCGCTCGGATTCGAGGTCGCTGGCGCCGGCGATGGTTTCGCGCAGTTCGTGGTCGACCAGTTCGCGGAAGCGCTGGCGCAGCCGCTTCACCGCCATCGCGACGAACACCGGGCGCACCTGCAGCCGCCTGGCCGCGTCGTCGTAATCGCCGGGCAGCGGCTCGGCGACGAGGAAGCGTTCCAGGTCGGCGAACATCGGCAACCGGCCGGACTCGGCCGCTTCGCGGTGCAGCCGCCGGTGCGCGGCCGCGAGGATCTCCAGCGCGAACCCGCGGCGGAGCATTTCCTCCGGCGAGCGGTCGGGCGCGACCTCGGTGCGATGGCGCGCCTCCAGGTCCTGCAGCGACGGTCCGGCGAGGGCGACGGCGACCTGCTGCAGGTCGTGGTCGCTCGACAGGAACCGGTGCAGCTCGGCCTGCAGGAACAGCCGGAAGCGCCCGAAACGCGCCGCTTCCGGCTGCGCGGTGTCGCGGCGCAGCAGGTCCTGGAAGAACGCCTGCGCCAGCGCGTACGCGCGTTCCGGCGCATGGCCGCTGCGGCGCAGGTAGGCGAACACCGGGTACCAGTAGCGCAGGCACAGCGTCAGCAGCGACGCGTGCGCGGTGGCGTCGTCGGTGCCGCCGGTGCGCGTCACCAGCGACCAGTTGGTGGCGGGGAAGCGGTCGGGGCGGATTTCACCGGAGTGCATCGGGGCCCCCGTCGAGCGCGTCGGACTGCAACGCCGCCCGCAGCACGCGCAGCTCCGCTTCCACCGCGGCCGGGCCGTCGGTCTGGTCGGCCAGTTCGCGCCGCACCAGTTCGCGCAGCCGCGCGCGCAGCCGGTGCACCGATACGGCGATGGTGTTGGCGCGCATCCCGGTCCGGTCGCCGAGCGCGCGGTATTCGGCGGCGCCCGCGGTTTCGCCGATGAACGGCGCCAGGGTGTCGAACAGCTCGCCACGGCCGGCGCGGCGGGTCTCTTCGCGGAGTGCGGCGTAGGCGCGTTCGATCACGGTGATCGCCCACGCCCGTTCGAACGCGCGCTCGGGCGACTGCGGCGACGCGATCGCCCGCAGTGCGTCGTCGGCGTCCACGCGCCGGTAGTCACCGCCGCGCTTGCGCGCCGTCGCCGCGTCGTGCGCGTCGAGCAGGAACCGGCGCAGCGCGGTCAGCATGTAGGTGCGGAAGCGACCGCGCGCCGGATCGGCGCCGACGTCCCAGCGCTTTTCCAGCAGGCGGGCGAAGAAGTCCTGCACCAGGTCCTCGGCGTCGCCCTCGGTGCGCCCGCTGCGACGCACGTAGGCGAGCACCGGGCCGCGGTACGCGCGGTAGATTTCCTCCATCGCGCGGCGCGCCGAGTCCGGACCCGTGCGGGCGTCCAGGATGAGGCTCCAGCGCGTGGTCGCGAACGGGCTCATCTTCGGTCCTTCGGCGGCGCGTCCCCCCGCGCCGGCGTGCCGGCGAGTATGCCGCAGCGACGGCGCGCAGGCGCGGTGCGGGGAGGGT
>CBIHMN010000281.1:0-3461 GCA_966211005.1 uncultured Arenimonas sp. | reverse complement strand
AGGTGGCCGGCCCACGGGAAGCGTTCGCCGCTCGCCGGGAGCAGCGTTTCGAGCACGAGCGCACGGGGCTTCGGGCCGGTGACGATCTCCGCGCCCGGCGCCTGCGGCAGCAGCACGTCGCGGGCTTCGTCGAGGTTGCCGAGCGTGGCCGACAGGCCCCAGACGCGCAGCGCCGGCGCCAGCGCGCGCACCCGCGCCAGCGCGAGCTGCAGCAGCACGCCGCGCTTGTTGCCGAGCAGCTCGTGCCATTCGTCGACGACGACGCCGCGCAGGCCGGCGAGCATCGGCGCGGTGTCGGCGTACGAGAGCAGCAGCGACAGCGATTCGGGCGTGGTGACCAGCACGTCGACCTTGCCGGCGCGCGCGAGGCGGCGCTGCTTCGCGGTCGCGTCGCCGGTGCGCAGGCCGATGACCCAGTCGAGCCCGACGCCGTGCGAGACCTCCTGCAGCGCGCGCACGGTGTCGTTGGCGAGTGCTTTGAGCGGGGTGATCCAGAGCACGCGCAGCTTCGCGGGCCCGCCCCGGGTCGTAGGAGCGGCTTCAGCCGCGATGCTGCTTTTCCCGCGCGATCTGGCGGTCGCGGCTGAAGCCGCTCCTACAGGGGGATCGCGGGCTTGAAGGGCTTCCAGCAGCGGGCCGCCGATCGCCGCGAGCGTCTTGCCGCTGCCGGTCGGCGTGTGCAGCAGGCCGGATTCGCCGGCGAGCCAGCGCTTCCAGACTTCGCGCTGGAACGGCGCGGGCCTCCAGCCGCGCGTCGCGAACCAGGCCGCGAGCGGCGCGTCGAATCGTCCACGGCGCGTAGGAGCGGCTTCAGCCGCGACCGCTTCTCCCGGCGCAAGGCCGTCGCGGCTGAAGCCGCTCCTACGGGGGGCGGTCACAGCGCCAGCGCCTTCAGCGTCTCGAGCCGGTCGGCTTCGGCGGCGGGCTTGTCGGTGCGCCAGCGCAGGATGCGCGGGAACCGCACGGCGACGCCGGACTTGTGGCGCGCCGAGGCGTTCACGCCCTCGAAGCCGAGTTCGAACACGTGCACCGGCTTCACCGCCCGCACCGGGCCGAAGCGTTCGAGCGTGTTCGCGCGGATCCAGCGGTCGAGTTTCAGGATCTCGGCGTCGTCGAGGCCCGAGTACGCCTTCGCGACCGGCACCAGCGCGTCGCCGTCCCAGACGCCGAACGTGTAGTCGGTGTAGAGCGTGCTGCGGCGGCCGTGGCCGGCCTGCGCGTAGATCAGCACGGCGTCGATCGTCAGCGGGTCGACCTTCCACTTCCACCAGTCGCCACGGCGGCGGCCGCTCTGGTAGGTCGAGTCGCGGCGTTTCAGCATCAGGCCTTCGACGCCGCGCCCGCGCGCGAGCTCGCGCATCGCGGCGGCGGCGGTCCAGTCGACCGGTTCCAGCCGCGCCGACGGTGTCAGCCGCGGGTCGCCGTTGGCTTCCAGCAGCGCTTCGAGCGCGGCGCGGCGCGCGTGCAGCGGGCGCTCGCGCCAGTCCTCGCCGTCGAGTTCGAGCAGGTCGTAGACGAGCACGCGCGCCGGCGTGTCGACCAGCGTCTTCGGGCCGGGCTTGCGGCGCTGGATGCGCGTCTGCAGCGCCGCGAACGGCATCGGCGCGTCGGCGTCGCGCCACGCGAGCAGTTCGCCGTCGAGCACCACGTCGCGCGGCAGCCGCGCCGCCGCGTCCTCGATCTCCGGGAAGCGACCGTCCAGCCGTTCCTCGCCGCGCGACCACAGCGCGATGTCGGCGCCGCGGCGGATCAGCTGCAGCCGGATGCCGTCCCATTTCCACTCGAACAGCCAGTCCTCCACCGGGCCGAGTTCCGTGACCGGCTTCTCCAGCGGCGACGCGAGGAAGAACGGATACGGCTGGCTGCGATCGCCCGGCTGCGCGTCCGGCGACAGCAGCGTCTCGAGGAAGGCCGGCGACGGATCCCACGCGCCGAGCATGCGCTGCGCGATCAGCGCGATGTCGACGCCGCTCATCTCCGCCAGCGCCTGCTGCACCAGCCGCTGCGACACGCCGACACGCAGCGCACCCGTCAGCAGCTTGTTGAACGCGAGCCGGGCGTCGGCCTTCAGCCCGCGCCAGCCTTCGAGAACCGCCGCGCGCCGCGTCGCCTCGTCCTGGCCGGCGACCGCGAGCAGCGTGTCCTCGATCCATGCGTGCAGCGGGCGGTCGATCTCCTCGGCCGGGTCGTCGAGCAGCAGCGTCAGCGTCTCGGCGAGGTCGCCGACCTGCTCGTAGCTCTCGTCGACCAGCCACGGCGCGTTGCCCGATTCCTCCGCGATCCACGCGCGCAGTTCCATCGTGCCGGCGATCTTCGCGCGCGCGCCGCCGATCTTGCCGCCGGCCAGCAGCCACAGCGCCCACGCGGCGTCGCGCGGCGGCGCGTCGCGGAAGTAGTCGACCAGCGCCGCGCGCTTGTCGCCGGTGGCGGTGCTGCGGTCGAGCCGCTGGTAGAGGTCGCGGAAGCGGCGCATCAGTCTTCGCCGCCGTAACCGGTGCGGAACACGCCGGTGTCGATGCCGCGCTCGTTGAGCGCGCGCACCAGCGCGTCGGTGTTGCCGTGCGTGGCGATCACGCGCTTCGCGTGCGACTCCTCCACGGTGCGCAGCAGCGCCGGCCAGTCGGCGTGGTCGGAGACGACGAAGCCGCGGTCGAAATTGCGCCGCCGCCGATTGCCGCGGATGCGCATCCAGCCCGACGCGAAGCCCTGCTGCACGCGGCGGAAGCGGCGCATCCACGCGCTGCCGCCGGCGGACGGCGGCGCCAGCACCAGTTCGCCGGCGAGTTCGTCGCGCCCGCGCGCGGTCTCGGCGACCGGGATTGTTTCCAGCATCGGAATGCCGGCGGCGCGATACACCTGCACGCCGGTGTCGACCGCGCCGTGCACGTACGCCGGCCGGTCGGTGAACGCCGCGAGTTCGGCGAGCAGCCGCTGCGCCTTGCCGAGCGCATAGCAGTAAAGCACCGCGGTCTCGCCGCGCGCCGCGCATTCGTCGCGCCACGCGACGATCTCGCGCGCGACGTCGGGCGTGTCGGGCCAGCGGTAGATCGGCAGGCCGAACGTCGCCTCGGTGATGAACGTGTCGCAGCGCACCGGCTCGAACGGCGCGCAGGTCGGGTCGGGCTGGCGCTTGTAGTCGCCCGACACCACCCAGACCTCGCCGCCGCATTCGATGCGCACCTGCGCCGAGCCGAGCACATGGCCCGCCGGATGCAGCGACACGAGAGCATCGCCGATGCGGAACAGATCGCCGTATTCGTGCACGTGGTAGCGCTGCTCGCCGAGGCGCCACTGCAGGATCGGCAACCCGGCGCGCGTCGTGAAGTACTCGCCGGACCCGGCCCGCGCGTGGTCGCCGTGCCCGTGCGTGATCACGGCCCGCGCCACCGGCCGCCACGGGTCGATGTGGAAATCGCCCCTCGGGCAGTAGAGGCCCTCGGGCCGGGCGACGACGAGGTCGG
>CBIHMN010000280.1:0-3464 GCA_966211005.1 uncultured Arenimonas sp. | reverse complement strand
CCCGCCAGGACTACGACCCGCAGGGCGCGTCGGTGACGATCCTGATCTCCGAGGAACCGGTGATCGACAAGAAGGCGGCCGGCAAGGAGCTGATCTCCGACGCCGTGGTCGCGCACATGGACAAGTCGCACATCACGGTGCACACGTACCCGGAGACGCATCCGCACAACGGCATCGCGACGTTCCGCGCCGACATCGACGTCGCCACCTGCGGCGTCATCTCGCCGCTGAAGGCCCTGAACTACCTGATCGAGAACTTCGAGTCCGACATCGTCGTGATGGACTACCGCGTGCGCGGCTTCACGCGCGACGTGAAGGGCAAGAAGCACTACATCGACCACAAGATCAATTCGATCCAGGAATACCTGACCAAGCCGACCCGGCAGAAGTACGAGATGGTCGACGTCAACGTGTACCAGGAGAACCTGTTCCACACGAAGATGCACCTGAAGGACTTCGACCTCGACACCTACCTGTTCGAGGAAAAGGCCAAGAACCTCGGCTTCAAGGACCGCCAGCGGATCGAGATGCAGCTGCGCCGCGAGATCGAGGAACTCTTCCACGGCCGCAACCTGGTCGACTGACGACCGCGGGGGAACGGGATGGCGTGGGTCTACCTGTTCTTCGCCGGCGTGCTGGAAATCGTCTGGGCCGTCGGCCTGAAGGCGTCCAGCGGGTTCACGAAGCCGCTCGCCAGTACCGTCACCGTCGTCGCGATGGCGGGATCGTTCTGGCTGCTCGCGCTGGCGCTCAAGCAGATTCCGCTCGGCACCGGCTATGCGGTGTGGGTCGGCATCGGTGCCGTGGGCACCGCGATCCTCGGCATCGTGCTGTTCGGCGAATCGGCCGCGTGGCCGCGGCTGGCCTGCATCGGCCTGATCTGCGCCGGCATCGTCGGCCTGAAGCTCGCGTCGCCTTGAGTCCCCGTCTCAGAACAGCGTCGGCTGCGGCCCGCCGTAGCCGAGTTCGCCGTCGACCACGGTCGCAGCCGACGTGTATGGATGCGCCGTCTCCGCCTCCGCGGCCCCCACGTGCAGCACCTGCACGCCATGCACCTTCAGCACGTCGGCGATCAGCGAGCGGTGGCACTGCCACCACAGTGTCTCGGCGCACATGAGCGCGGTGCGGTGCTCGATCGCGAGGGACTGCAGCGCCGCCATGCCCTCCGCGAATTCCGGGCTGGAGAGGTGGTCGGCGTAACCGCGGAACGACTCGTTGCGCCACGCCGTGTTCGGCGTCCCGGCCACCGGCCGCCGCCGCCCACCCAGCTGCGGCAGCCACGCATAGGCGATGCCCGCGTCGCGCAGCCACGCTTCCATCGCCTCGCGCGCGAAATGCGGATGCCGGCGCGAACCCGGAAACCGTCGCACGTCGGCGATCGCTTCCATCCCGTGCGAGCGCAGCCGCCCGATGAACTCGTCGGCCGACAGCGTCGAGTGGCCGATGGTCCAGACCGTCGCGGGCCAGGGCGGGTGGAGGCGGGGGAATTTCATCGGGTAGCGTCAGATCCGGTACGCGACGGCCTTCATCACCCCCGACGCGAACGCCATCGCCCGCGTCACCGGCTTCGGCAGCGGCCGCGCGCCGGCGGCCTCGGCATGATCGGCATGCCGTGCCTCGTCGGCCTTCATCGTCGCGAGGATCGCGCGGCTGCGACCGTCGCCGGCCGGCAGCGTGCGCAGGTGTTCGTCGAGGTGCGCTTCGACCTGGCGCTCGGTCTCGACGACGAAACCGAGGTTCCAGCCGTCGCCGCGCAGTCCCGCGGCGAGGCCGATCGCGTAGCTGCCGGCGTACCACAGCGGGTTGAGCAGGCTCGGGCGGCTGTCCAGCTCGCGCAGGCGGTCGGCGCACCACGCGAGGTGGTCGGTCTCTTCCTGCGCGGCATCGAGCAGCTGCGTGCGCGTGGCATCGTCGCGCGCCACCGCGGCCTGGCCGACGTAAAGCGCCTGCGCGCAGACCTCGCCGGTGTGGTTGATCCGCATCAGGCCGGCCGCGTGGCGGCGGTCGGCCGCGTCGAGCGCCGGGCCGGGGGCCGTGCCGGCGGGGTTCGGGCGTTCGGCGTGCGCCACGCCGATCGAGGTGCCGAGCGCGCGCTGCGCCTCCACGAGCAGGCGGTCGAGCGGGGAGAGCGTGCGTGCGGGCGTCATTCGAGGTGCTCGGCGAGGAAGTCGATCGGGTGCACGACCGGCAGTGTAGTGCCGCCGGCCAGGTGCAGCCGGCAGCCGATGTTCGCCGACAGCAGGCGCGTTGCACCGGACGCGGCGAAGGCCTCGAGCAGCGGCTGCCGGAACGCCGCCGCGCGGTCGGGGTCCGTCAGCTGGTGCAGGCCGGCGGCGCCGCAGCAGCCGGTGTCGGGCAGCTCGACGACCTGCAGGCCGGGAATCCGCGCCAGCAGGCGTCGCGTCGCCGGCCCCGTGCCCACGACGCTGCGCTGCGTGCAGGGCAGGTGCAGGGCGATGCGGGCCGTCGACGGACGCCAGCGCAGCCGGGCGCCGACGCGGTCGAGCAGGGCCAGCGGGTCGTCGACCGCGGCGATGTCGTCGAGGCCGCGCGCGAGCGTGTCGTGGCAGCCGCTGGCGAGGCACAGCACCGGGCCGGCGCCGGCGAACGCCTCCCGGTTCGCCTGGTCGAGCGCGTCACCCTGCGCGGCGGCGCCGGCATGCCGCGCGGCCGCGCCGCAGCAGCCCTGGCCGTCGGGGTGATGGGCGCCGATGCCCGCGGCGGCGAGCAGCCGCACGAGCGCCGCCCGCGTCGGCGCTTCGTAGCGGCGGGCGATGCAGCCGACGAAGATCGCCACGTCGCCGGTCGTGGCCGCTGCCGCCGGCGAGACCGGCGGAACGTTCACGGTCGCGGGTGGTACCGGGAACGGCCGCCACGAAACGGGCAGCATCCCGGCGAGAAACCGGTACGGGCCGAGCAGCCGGTCGAGCGCGCGCGGCCGCGCCAGCAAGGCGAGTGCGGCGCGTTCGCGCCATGGCCGCCGACGGCGCGGTGCCTGCGCGGCCCGGGCGGCGACCAGCAGTTCGCCGTAGCGCACCCCGGCGGGACACACCGGCTCGCAGCGCCGGCAACCGAGGCAGTGGTCGAGATGAAGGTCACCGACGGGCGTCGGCGCGAGCGCCCCGGTCGCGACCGCGCGCGCGTAGGCGATGCGGCCGCGGGGGGACTCGGATTCGTGTCGATCCAGCTGGTAGGTGGGGCAGTGCGGCAGGCAGAGGCCGCACTGGACGCAGCGGTCCGCGAGGGCCACCAGCCCGGCGCCGGGCCCGTTCGCGGGCGCCGGAACCGGCGGATCGCGCGGGGCCAGGGTCGTCGTCGCGGGCATGCCGGGATGCTAGCACGCAGGGTCAGGCCGGACTTGCGCTGCCCCGGACGGGCCGTTATCATTCCGCTTCTTTCCACCCCGATTTCTTATTTGGAGCCGTCATGAAGTCCATGACCGTCAGCGCCAAGCCGGAGTCCGT
>CBIHMN010000279.1:0-3488 GCA_966211005.1 uncultured Arenimonas sp. | reverse complement strand
GGTCGCGCCAGTGGAACTGCACGTCGGTGCGCTCGCACCAGTCCGCGCCGAACGCCGCTGCCTCGGCCGCCGGATGGAAGTTGACGTGCACGGACGAGAGGCCGTCGGACGCGGCGCGTGCGACCAGCGCCGAGGCCAGGGCCTGGCGCGCGTCGGCATCGACCGCGAGCAGTCGCGGTCCGCTCGCGGGGGTGTAGGGCACCGCGACCAGCCACTTCGGGTAATACCTCTCCCCGGCGCGCACGTAGGCGTGCGCCCAGGCATGGTCGAACACGAATTCGCCGTGCGAGTTGGTTTTCAGGTAGGCGGGGGCCGCGGCCACGAGGCGTCCGTCGCGATGCAGCGAGGCGTGCCGCGGCGTCCAGCCATAGCGCGGCGCGAGGCAACCTTCGCGTTCGAGGCCCGCGAGGAACGCATGCGCGGTGAACGGGTCGTCGCCCGCCGGCGTCCCGTCGCCGCCAGCAAGGGCGTCCCAGTCGGCGGCGGGGATCTCGTCGAGCGACGCGTGCAGGCGCAGCGTGCGTGGGCTTTCAGGCCCGATCGGCGTCGGGCCTGAAGGGCTTCCCATTTCAGGCTTCCAGGAATTTCTCGGCGTCGAGGGCCGCCATGCAGCCGGATCCGGCCGACGTGATCGCCTGCCGGTAAACCTGGTCGGCGACATCGCCGGCCGCGAAGACTCCCGGCACGGACGTCGCCGTGGCATTGCCTTCCAGCCCGGCGCGAACGGTGATGTAGCCGTTGCGCATCGCCAGCTGGCCCTCGAACAGCGACGTGTTCGGCTGGTGGCCGATCGCGACGAAAAAGCCCTGCACCGCGAGCTCGCGCGTCGATTCGTCCTTCATCGAGCGGATCCGCGCGCCGGTGACCCCCGAATCGTCGCCGAGCACCTCGTCGACCGTGTGGTCCCAGATCAGCTCGACCTTGCCCTCGGCCGCGCGCTTGAACAGCTTGTCCTGCAGGATCTTCTCGGCGCGCAGCTTGTCGCGGCGGTGCACCAGGTACACCTTGCGGGCGATGTTCGCCAGGTACAGTGCCTCCTCGACGGCGGTGTTGCCGCCGCCGATCACGGCCACGTCCTGGTCGCGGAAGAAGAAGCCGTCGCAGGTGGCACAGGCCGACACGCCCTTGCCCAGGTACTTCTGCTCGCTCTCGATGCCCAGGTACTTGGCGCTGGCGCCGGTGGCGATGATCAGCGCATCGGCGGTGTACTCGCCGCTGTCGCCGACCAGCCGGAACGGCCGGCGCGACAGGTCCGCGGTGTGGATGTGGTCGAAGTCGATCTGCGTGTCGAACCGCTCGGCATGGGCCTGCATCCGCGTCATCAGGTCCGGGCCCATCAGCCCGTGGGCGTCGCCGGGCCAGTTGTCCACCTCGGTCGTCGTCATCAGCTGGCCGCCCTGCTGCAGGCCGGTGACCAGCAGCGGCTTGAGGTTGGCGCGGGCACCGTAGACGGCGGCGGAATAGCCGGCGGGGCCGGAACCGAGGATGAGCAGGCGGCTGTGCTTGGGGGCGGTCATGTATGCTTTCGTGGTCGCGAAGGTCCCGTAGCTTGTAGGCCCGGGGAGGGCAAATCAAGGCGAACGACGCGGGCCGCACCGTTGCGTTCCGTGCCTTCCGTCACGGCGGCGCCGAGTGCGGAATTGCTGTATAAACAGGCGTCTGGAACATACACCTGAGGCGATTTCTACCGGTGGCCCGCACGATCGAACGCACGCCCGGCAACGGCCTCGACCGGCGCCAGAAACTCTGGCGCGAACTCGCGCTGGTCGCGATCCTGCCGCTGCTCCTGTACCTGCTCGCGAGCCTGGTGAGCTACGACACCGCGGACCCCGGCTGGTCGCGGACGGGCAGCGTGACCGGGGAGCTCCAGAACGTCGGCGGCCTCGTCGGCGCGTGGACGGCGGACATCGCATTCGGCCTGTTCGGCATCGTCGCGTACACGGTGCCCCTGGTGATCGGCGGGATCGCGTGGATCGCGCTCTTCGGCCTCGATTCGGACGGCGATGGCCGGGTCGATTTCGGGCCCGCGCTGCGGCTGATCGGCATCGTCGGATTCCTCGTCTCCGCCTGCGGGCTTGCGCACGCGCTCGGTGGGCCCGCGCCGTCGTTGCCGGCGCAGACCGCCGGCGGGATTCTCGGCCGGCTCGTCGGCTCGTCGATGCACACCGTGTTCGGCGGCGTCGGCGGCCATCTGTTCCTGTTCGCGCTGCTGCTGATGTCGGTGACGCTGGCGACCGGCCTGAGCTGGTTCGCGGTGATGGACTGGATCGGCGCCCGGGTGCTGCAGCTGCTCGCGCGCTTCGGCGAAGGCCGGCGCAACGCCGTGGAATGGCAGCGCGCGCGGGCGATGCGCGAGGAGCGGGAAGAGGTTCGCAAGGTCGAGACGGTGAAGCGCGCCAAGCGCGAGCCGGTGCGCATCGAACCGCGCGTGCAGCCGGTGATCGAGAAATCCGAGCGGGCGCAGCGCGAGCAGCAGATCCCGTTGTTCAACGCCGCCGGCGTCGAGGGCCTGCCGCCGCTGTCGCTGCTCGACGATCCCCGCGAGCAGCCGAAGGGTTACAGCGAGGAGACGCTGGAAACCCTGTCGCGGCAGATCGAGTTCAAGCTCAAGGATTTCCGCGTCGAGGTACAGGTCGTCGGCGCCTATCCCGGTCCGGTGATCACGCGCTTCGAGATGGAGCCGGCGCCCGGCGTCAAGGGCAGCCAGATCAGCTCGCTGGACAAGGACATCGCGCGCGGACTGAGCGTGAAGTCGGTGCGCGTGGTCGACGTGATCCCCGGCAAGTCGGTGGTCGGCCTGGAGATCCCGAACACGCATCGCGAGACGATCTACCTCAGCGAGATCCTGCGTTCGAAGGAATACGACAAGGTCGCGTCGCCGCTGGCGATGGCGCTCGGCAAGGACATCGCCGGCCGCCCCGTGGTGGTCGATCTCGCGCGGATGCCGCATCTGCTGGTCGCCGGCACGACCGGCTCGGGCAAGTCGGTCGGCGTCAACGCGATGGTGCTGAGCCTGCTCTACAAGAGCACCGCGAAGGACGTGCGGATGCTGATGATCGACCCGAAGATGCTGGAACTGTCGGTCTACCAGAACATCCCGCATCTGCTGGCGCCCGTGGTCACCGACATGAAGGAGGCCGCGAACGGCCTGCGCTGGTGCGTCGCCGAGATGGAGCGACGCTACAAGCTGATGAGCGCGGTCGGCGTGCGCAACCTGTCGGGCTTCAACCGCAAGGTGGCCGACGCGCGCGAGGCCGGACAGCCGCTGGTGGATCCGCTGTTCCGGCCGAGTCCGGAACTCGGCGAGGTGCCGCGCACGCTGGAGGAACTGCCGTACATCGTCGTGTTCATCGACGAATTCGCCGACATGATGATGATCGTCGGCAAGAAGGTCGAAGAACTCATCGCCCGCCTGGCGCAGAAGTCGCGCGCGGCCGGCATCCACCTGATCCTGGCCACGCAGCGGCCGTCGGTGGACGTCATCACCG
>CBIHMN010000278.1:0-3493 GCA_966211005.1 uncultured Arenimonas sp. | reverse complement strand
GGCGTGATCGCGAGACCGGAGTTCTTCAGGATCTCCTTGCCCTTCTCCACGTTGGTACCCTCGAGGCGCACGATCACCGGCACCTTGACGTCGACTTCCTTCACCGCGGCGATGATGCCCTCGGCGATCATGTCGCAGCGCACGATGCCGCCGAAGATGTTGACGAAGATCGCCTTGACGTCCGGGTCGCGCAGGATGAGCTTGAACGCCTCGGTGACGCGCTCCTTGTTGGCGCCGCCGCCGACGTCGAGGAAGTTCGCGGGCGAGCCGCCGTTGAGCGAAATGACGTCCATCGTCGCCATCGCGAGGCCGGCGCCGTTGACCATGCAGCCGATGTCGCCGTCCATCGTGACGTAGTTCAGGTCGTGCTGGCTGGCGAGCACTTCGGTCTCGTCTTCCTGCCGGATGTCGCGCATCGCCGTCAGTTCCGGATGGCGGAACGCGGCGTTGTCGTCGGAATTGATCTTGCCGTCGAGCACGGCCAGCGAGCCGTCCTCGAGGATCGCCAGCGGGTTGAGCTCCACCAGCGCCAGGTCCTTCTCGTTGAACAGGCGATACAGGCCCAGCATGATCTTCGTCAGCTGGTTCACCTGCTTCGCGTTCAGGCCGAGCGCGAAGCCGAGTTCGCGGCACTGGTAAGGCTGCAGGCCCTGCACGAAGTTCACGTGCAGCGTCTTGATCGCGTCGGGATTCTCGACCGCGGTCTTCTCGATCTCGACGCCGCCGTCGCTGGACGCGATGAAGGTGACCGAACGGCTGCCGCGGTCGACCAGCACCGACAGGTACAGCTCCTTGGCGATGTCGGTGGCCTGCGTGACCAGCACGGAATCGACCGGCAGCGCGACGCCGGCGGTCTGGTAGGTCTCCATCTTCGTGCCGAGCATCGCCTTGGCGTAGCCGCGCACGTCGTCGAGGGTCTTCGCGAGCTTGACGCCGCCGGCCTTGCCACGGCCACCCGCGTGGATCTGCGCCTTCACCACCCAGAAATCGCCGCCGATGGCCTTCGCGGCGTCGACCGCCTCCTCGGGGGTACGCGCCACGCGGCCTGCGGGCACGGCGATGCCGTAATCGCCGAAGAGCTGCTTGGCCTGGTATTCGTGGAAGTTCATCGATGCCTCGCGGGAGCCGGAAACGAAGGGGCGGTATTGTCGCCGACCGCGCCGGTCCAACGCAAAACGCCCGGGCGCCGGCATACTCGGCCGATGGCGCCCACCCACCGGCCGAAGCCGACGCACAGCCCGCAGCGCCGGGAGCTGCACTTCTTCACCCTGTACCGGGTGCTGGAGGCGTCCCTGCTGGCGCTGGTGGCCTTCAGCCCGCTCGGCGAACTGCTGCTGCAGGTGCGCGAGCCGACCATCCTCGAGGCGACGGTGCTGTTCTACGGCATCGCGGCCGTGGCGCTGCTGCTGGCCGCGTATCGCAGCCGGGCCGACACCCGGACGCAGGCGGCGATCGGTCTCGGGTTCGACCTCGCCGCGGCGGCGGTCACGCTGGCCACCACGTCCGGCAGCCAGGGCGGAATCGCGCTGCTGATGCTGTTCAACGTCGGTGCCGGGGCGCTGATCCTGTCGCCACGGGCCGGGCTGACATTCGCGACGCTCGCCGCGCTGCTGATGCTCGCCGACAGCCTGTACCTGCGCGCGTTCGACCCCGACCACGCCCGGCCGCTGGCCGAGGCGGTGATGTTCAGCGTCACCTACCTCGCCACCGCGGTGATGTGCCAGCTGCTGAGCCGCCAGGTCTCCGAATCGCAGGAACTCGCCGAACGCCGCGGCGAGGAGCTGGCGAACCAGGCCGAGATCAACGAACTGGTGATCCGGCGCATGCGCACCGGCATCCTCGTCGTCGATGGCGAGCACCGGGTCAAGGTGTGCAACGAGTCGGCGTGGGCACTGCTGGGCAAGCCGTCGCCCGACCGCCGACACCTGTCGGACATCGCCGGCGTCCTGCATCGCAGCCTGCTGCAGTGGCGTCACGGCCGCGGCGAGATCCCGCGGGCGATGACGCTCGCGGATGGCGCGCCGGAAGTGCTGCCGCGCTTCGTGTCGCTGAGCCTCACCGACAATCTGTACCTCATCTTCCTCGAGGACAGCCGCATGTTCACCGACCGCGCCGAGGAGCTGACCCTCGCGACGCTCGGCCGGCTGTCGGCGTCGATCGCGCACGAGATCCGCAATCCGCTCGCCGCGATCAACTACTCGGTGCAGCTGCTGGAAGAGGCCAACGAACTGCAGGACGCCGACCGGCGGCTGCTGGAGATCATCCACACGCAGTGCCAGCGGATGGACGGCATCGTGCGCGACATCCTCGGCCTCGCCCGGCGCGAACGCTCGCAGCCGGAGACGATCGACATCGGCCAGTTCGCGCGACGCTTCGTGGACGAATACCGCGCGAGCCATCCGCTGGAAACGGACATCCTGCAGGCCGTCAGCGAGCGCAGCATGCTGGCGATGGCCGACCCGCGGCATCTGCACCAGGTGCTGACGATCCTGGTGCAGAACGCGCTCACCTACGGGCGGATGCCCGGCGAACCGGCGAAGGTGACCGTTTCGGTGCGACCGGTGCCGCCCGGCGCCGCGCCCGAACTGGACGTGATCGATCGCGGCCCCGGCATTCCGGCGCCCGTCGCCGCGCAGATATTCACCCCGTTCTTCACCACCAGCGAGCACGGCACCGGCCTGGGTCTCTACATCGCCCAGCAGCTGTGCGAAGCGAACCAGTGCACGCTCAGTTACCAGCCGGTACCGGGCGGCGGCAGCTGCTTCCGCATCGTGCTGCCGCAGGGGCTGACACTGGTGGCCGATGCACCCCCCGGCGAAGCGTCGATCTGGCCCGAGCCCCGCGCCTTCAGCTAAGGTGTGCGGGCCGCCCGCCGCCTGAGAACGCATGGCTACCCCCCGCAGCGCCCTCGTAGTCGATGACGAACGCGACATCCGGGAACTGCTGGTCCTGACCCTGGGCCGCATGGGCCTGCGCGTGGACACCGCCTCCGACGTCACCTCGGCCAAGGCGCAGCTCGCCGAGAGCGGTTACGACCTGTGCCTCACCGACATGCGCCTGCCCGATGGCTCGGGACAGGACCTGATCGAGCACATCGCGCAGCGTTACCCCGACACCCCCGTGGCGATGATCACCGCCTACGGGAACGTCGAGGCGGCGGTGAACGCGCTGAAGGCCGGCGCCTTCGACTTCGTGACCAAGCCGGTGGACCTGGCGGTGCTGCGCCGGCTGGTCCAGCACGCGCTCGATCTCAACCAGCAGCGGCGCACGACGAGCTCGGCCAGCGGCAAGCTGCTCGGCGACTCGCCGAAGATGCAGCAGCTGCGCCACACCATCTCGCGCGTCGCCCGCAGCCAGGCGCCGGTGTACATCAGCGGCGAATCGGGTGTCGGCAAGGAGCTCGTCGCCCGGCTGATCCACGAACAGGGGTCGCGCGCGGGCGGCGCGTTCGTGCCGGTGAACTGCGGCGCGATCCCGTCGGAGCTGATGGAGA
>CBIHMN010000277.1:0-3505 GCA_966211005.1 uncultured Arenimonas sp. | reverse complement strand
GGTGCACCATCGACCGCGCCGCCCACGGCATCGACAGCGTCGGGTCGAGTTCGAGGGCCCGGGCCGCCGCCGGCTCCACCATCGCCGCGTAATCGCGGTCGTCATGGCCCCAACTGGTGATGGCCGCCGCGACCGCCGCGAGGCCCTCGTACGCGCGGGCGAACTGCGGGTCCAGCTCGATCGCGCGCTCGAACAGGCGTACGGCCTCCGGCAGGTCGCGTCGCGCGATGAACAGCTCGCGCGCCCTCAGGTACACGTCGTAGGCCTGCATGTTCGTCGTGTCGGCGACGACCGACACCACCGGCGCGTCGCCGGCGTCCAGCCGGCCGCGCAGCTCGTGGACGATCGCCTTCGCGATCTCGTCCTGGATCGCGAAGATGTCGGTCAGCTCGCGGTCGTAGGTTTCCGACCACAGGTGCCGGTCGTCGCCGGCGTCGATCAGCTGCGCCGTGATGCGCACGCGGTTGCCCGCCTTGCGCACGCTGCCCTCGAGCACGTGCGCGACCTGCAACTCGCGCCCGATCTGCGCGACGCCGGTGTCGGCACGGCCCTTGTAGGCGAACGACGAGGTGCGCGACGCCACCTGCAGGCCCTCGACGCGCACCAGCGCGTTGAGCAGCTCCTCGGAGATGCCGTCGCTGAAGTATTCGTTCTCGGCGTCGGCGCTCATGTTGACGAACGGCAGCACGGCGATGGATTTCGGCGAAGGCGCCGCCGGCGCGGGCGCGGCGACGGCGGCGGGCGCCACGTCCGCCGCTGCCAGCCGGTCCGAGTCGGCGTGCCGGAGTGCCGGCTGCCCGACGAAATACCACCCGAGCGCGAGCGCGACGAACGCCGCCGCCAGCCCGAACACGCGCTTGTTCCCCATCGGTGCCCGCTCGACGCGCATGCCGTCGGGCGTGATCTCGAGCACCCACGCCATCGCCACCGCGAGCGGGAAGCCGAGCATCGCCACGAGGATGAACACGCGCAGCACCCACGGCGGGGCATCGAATGCGGGAAAGGCGAGGCCGGCCACCTGCACGACCACCCAGGCGACGACGAGGTACGCGGCGCCGACCTTCAGGACCTTGCGACGCTTGAGTTCAGCGATGAGCGACATGCCGGATTCCCCATACGGCTGCCGGGAGGATAGCCGCAAACCTCCGCGCGCCCCGCGCGGCCGTCGCCGGCCAGCGCGACCGATGGGCCATGACGCCGCTTCCGGGCATGTTTATCGTTCCCGATGCAACCGGCGCATCGAACCGGCCTTCGGAGGCCCGCATCCCATGAAATGGATCAAGCGCATCGCGCTCGTACTGGTCGTCACGGTCGCGGCGCTCGCCACTTTCGCCGTGGCCACCGCGCGGCGGACCGAGCACCCGGTCGGCCTGCAGGTGGTCCGCGTGGAAAGCCCGAGCGGCCCGATCGCCGTCGCGCTGTGGTACCCGACCGACGCCGCGCCGCGGCCGACGACGTTCATCGGCGGCGCGCTGCTCAGCGTCGCCCGCGACGCGGAGCCTGCCGGCGAGGGCCTGCCGCTGGTCGTCGTGTCGCACGGCAACGGCGGCAGCGCGACCAGCCACGTCGACCTGGCGATGGACCTCGCCAGCGCCGGCTATGTCGTCGCCACGCCGACCCATGCCGGCGACAACCTGGCCGACGCGAGCCGGCAGGGCGATCCGGCGATCTTCAGCCAGCGCGCCGGGCAGCTCCGGGCGACGCTCGACCACGTGCTGACGGACTGGTCCGGCCGTGCGCACGTCGACCCGGCGCGCGTGGGCGCCTACGGCATGTCCGCCGGCGGCTTCACCGTACTCACCCTGGTCGGCGGCACGCCGCGGATGGCGGCGATCGCCGGGCACTGCCGCGACGCGCGCGAGTTCGTCTGCGACGCGCTGGCACATGCGAAGTCGCCGCTGCTGCAGGGTGGGGATGCCGCCGGCGCGTTCGCCACCGATCCGCGCGTGCGCGCGGCCGTCGTCGCCGCGCCCGGGCTCGGCTTCACCTTCGCCGAGGGCGGCCTCGCGGCGGTACGGGTGCCGGTGCAGCTGTGGAAAGGCGAGCACGACGACACCGTGCCGGCGGCGACCAACGCCGATGTCATCGCCCGCGAGCTCGGTGATCGCGTCGAAGCGCACGACGTGGCCGGTGCGACGCACCTTTCGTTCCTCGCGCCATGCGGGCTGCTGCGGCCGCCGGGCGTCTGCAGCGACCGCGACGGGTTCGATCGCGAAGCGATGCACGCCGACATGAACCGGGCGATCCGCGCCTTCTTCGACACCCATCTCTGACCGCGTCCGGCGGCGACGTTCGAAGGCGGAGCGTCAGCCCGCCGCGTCGTACGCCGCCCGCAGCCAGGCGTCGACGTCGGCGTCCACCTGGGCCGCGTCGGTGAGGTCGACGCGGAAGTCGCACATCCTGCCGGCCGGCATCTTCTGCAGCCGCGCATGCTCCGGCAGGTTCTTGACGTTCAACCCCAGCTCGACGCGCGTGTTGGTCGCCGGGCCGATCATCGCGAACTGCTTGTTCCGCCGGTAGCTGACGTATTTCTGCTTCGGCGCCGCCTCGAACGCGCCGAAGCCGGCCATCCGCGCCAGCAGTGCCTCGTGCACCGGCCGCAGCGGCGCCTTCGGGCCGACGTACAGCAGGTCCAGCGGATCGACGCCGGGTTCGGCCGCGGGCGTCTCCTTCGCGAGGTGCGCGATCGTGTTCGCGTCACCGTGCCCGAGCCCGAGGTCGGCCTTGAGCATCGCCACGATCTCGCCGCGCTTCGCGAGGCCGCTGCCGCGCACGAGTGCCTTCAACGCGTCGATGGACTGGCCGGTACGTGCCTCGATGTTCTTCAGCTGGGTCGCCAGCGCCTTCTGCGGGTCCGCCATGGCCATCTCCGAAGGTTGCGATGCGCCGATCCTACGCCGGCAGGTGGGCGCGAAGCCGGCGCACGGTGTCGGCGAGCTGCGCCTCCGTCGCGCGTACCCGCTCGCGGCGTCCGGCGTCGCCGGCGGGATCGTGCGGCGTGCCGCGCGCGCGCCCGGCGGTCTCGAACACCGCCAGCTGCGGCGGCCCGATGCCCCAGTCGCTGCCCGGCGTGCGCGGCACCACGTGGAAATGGAAATGCGGCGTTTCCTGGCCGCTGTACACGCCGTTGTTCTGGAACGTCAGGATGCCGAGCGGCTGGAACGCGGCGTCGATCGCGTGCGCCACCCGCTGCGCCGCGCGCATCACCGCGGTGCACTCGGCCGGCGTGAGGTCGAGCAGCAGCGCGACGTGGCGGCGGGTGATCACGCAGCACTGGCCCATCTCGAACTGCCACGGGTTGATCACCGTGAGCACGAGCTCTTCTTCCTCGATGACGGCGTAGCGGTCCGCGCGCGCGGCGGTTTCGCAGAGGTCGCAGGGGTCGCGGACGGGGAGTTCGATCATTCGCCGTTCCGGGGCGCGGCGGGGCGGTGGTCGGCGGCGATCTGCTCCGGCGTCAGCCGCAGGAAGCGCGCGGCGTTGTGGTAGAGGATGTCGCGCTTCT
>CBIHMN010000276.1:0-3522 GCA_966211005.1 uncultured Arenimonas sp. | reverse complement strand
GCCAGCGCGCCGATGTCGCCCATGAACACCATCGCCGGGTACGTGTTGAACCACAGGAAGCCGAGCCCGGCGCCGGCGATCGCGGCGCAGAAGATGGTGATCTCGCCGGCGCCCGGCACCGGCGGGATCTGCAGGTACTGCGAGAACACCGCGTTGCCCGACGCGTACGCGAACACGCCGAGCGCCGAGGCGACCAGGACCGTCGGCATGATCGCGAGGCCGTCGAGGCCGTCGGTGAGGTTCACCGCGTTCGAGAATCCGACGATCCACAGGTACGCGATCACCACGAACAGGCCGCCGAGCGGAATCGCGACGCCCTTCAGCAGCGGCAGGTAGAGCGTGGTCGCGACGGGCGAATCGGCGGTGAAATACAGCACCAGCGCGACGGCGAGCCCGAACACGGACTGCAGCAGGTATTTGTGCCGCGACTTCAGCCCGTTGGGATCGCGCTTGACGATCTTGATCCAGTCGTCGAGCCACCCGATCAGCCCGAACGCGACCAGCACCGCCAGCAGCACCCACACATACCGGTTGCGCAGGTCGGCCCAGAGCAGCGTCGACAGGCAGATCGTCGTCAGGATCAGCGAGCCGCCCATCGTCGGCGTTCCCGCCTTCGAGAAGTGCGACTGCGGGCCGTCGGTGCGGATCGGCTGCCCGCCCTTCAGGCGCTTGAGCCGGGCGATCGCGTACGGGCCGAGCCACAGCGACAGCAGCAACGCGGTGAGCGCACCGAGGATGCCGCGGAACGTGATGTAGCCGAACAGCGGCGGCATCCATCCCATCTCGTGCAGCCAGCGGGCGAGTTCGAGCAGCATCAGGCGGTTCCTTCCGAGTCCGCGGCGAGCAGCGCCGCGATCACCACGTCCATCGCGCTGGAGCGCGAACCCTTGACGACGCAGCGCACGCCGGCGCCACTGGCGCGAAGCGCCGGTCCCAGCGCCGCCAGCAGCGCGTCGCGATCGTCGAAATGCCGCGCGCCGTCGCCGAACGCGCGCGACGCCGCGGCGGCGAGCGGGCCGACGGTCCACAGCCGCCGGAGGCCGGCCGCGCGCGCCTGCGCGCCGACCTGCGCGTGCAGCGCTTCCTCGTCGCGGCCCAGTTCCTTCATCTCGCCGAGCACGAGCCACGCCTCGCCGCCGGCCTGCGCGAGCGCGGCGATCGCCGCCGCGACGGAACCCGGGTTCGCGTTGTAGCTGTCGTCCACCAGCACGGCGCCGCCGCGCAGGCGATGCGGAATCTGCCGCCCCGGTACCGGCTGCGCGGCGTGCAGTCCGGCGACGACGTCGTCGAACGACGCGCCCGCGCCGAGCGCGAGGCCGGTGGCGGCGAGCGCGTTCATCACGCCGTGCCGGCCCGGGAGCGGCAGCCGCACCTCGGCGTCGCCGGCCGGCGTGTGCAGCCGGAACGTGCTGCCGTCGGCGTCGGTGCGCAGCGCGCTCGCGCGGATATGCGCATCGTTCTCGAGCCCGAAACGCAGCACCGGGCGGTGGCCGATGCGCTGCATGAACCACGGCGCGAACGCGTCGTCGGCGTTCACCACGGCGACGCCGTCGTCGGGCAGCGCTTCGTACACGGCGCCCTTCGTCTCGGCGATCCCGAGCAGCGAGCCCATGCGTTCCATGTGTGCCGGCATCACGTTGTTCACCAGCGCGACCTGCGGCGGCGCGATCGACGCGAGGTACGCGATGTCGCCCGGCTGGCCGGCGCCCATCTCGTAGATCGCGAAGCGTGCGGTCTCCGGCGCGTCGAGCACGGCGAGCGGCAGGCCGATCTCGTTGTTGCGGTTGCCGGGATTCGCGTACGCCTCGCCGGCGCGCGACAGGATCCCGAGCGCGAGCGCCTTCACCGAGGTCTTGCCGTTGCTGCCGGTGAGCGCGACGACGACCGCCGGACGCCCCTGCTGGACGCCCGCCGCGAGTTCGCCGAGCGCGTCCTGCGTGTCGGCGCACAGCACCTGCGGCAGCGCGGACTCGACTTCGCGCTGCACGAGCAGCGCCGCGGCGCCGGCTTCGGCGGCCTGCGCGGCGAGGTCGTGGCCATCGACGCGCTCGCCGCGCAGCGCGACGTACAGCGCACCCGGCCGCAGCGCGCGCGTGTCGGTCGACACCGAGCTGATCGTCGCGTCGGTTCCGAGGTGGCGGCCCTCGACCCAGCGCGCGACCTGCGACAGCGCCAGCGGCCTCATGCACCGCGCTCCGGGACGACCGGCGCGTCCGTGCGCCGCCCGCTCCCCAACAGTTCGCCGGCGACCTGCAGGTCGTCGAACGGATGCCGCACGCCGGCGACTTCCTGGTACGGCTCGTGACCCTTGCCGGCGACCAGCACGATGTCGCCGGCGCCGGCGTCGCGCAGCGCCTCGGCGATCGCCGCGCGACGGTCGCGCAGCACCGTCACGCGCGCGGCGTCGACGAAGCCGGCGAGGATGTCGGCGACGATGCGGTCGCCGTCTTCCCCGCGCGGGTTGTCGTCGGTCACGATCACGCGGTCGGCACCGGCCTGCGCGATCGCGGCCATCAGCGGGCGTTTGCCGGCATCGCGCTCGCCGCCACAGCCGAACACGCAGGTGAGCCGCCCGGGCGTGTGCTCGCGCAGGCCGGCCAGCGCCTGCTGCAGCGCGTCGGGCGTGTGCGCGTAATCGACCACGACCAGCGGCCGGCCACCCGTGCCACCGACGCGAC
The DNA here is from genome assembly GCA_966211005.1 of uncultured Arenimonas sp. Classification (GTDB taxonomy): domain Bacteria; phylum Pseudomonadota; class Gammaproteobacteria; order Xanthomonadales; family Xanthomonadaceae; genus Arenimonas. Next base: position 844 of record CBIHMN010000276.1, on the reverse strand, counting down.
TCATGCGCCCGCCGACCGGCGTCAGCCGCGGCAGCGTCGCCGCGATGTCCTGCAGCGACCAGTCGAGCGCGCGCAGTGCGCCGGCGACCGCCAGCAGATTGTCGACGTTGAAGCGACCCAGCAGCGGCGACGCCACGGCGCAGGCGTGGCCGTTCTCCACCAGCTGGAACTCGACGCCGGCCGGCGTCAGCGCGACGCGCTCGGCGCGCAGCGCGGCGCCGGCCGTGCCGCGCGAGGTCAGGCCGATGCGACGCGCCCCGGGCGTGGCGTCGGCGAGCAGGCCCGGGCCGAACGGATCGTCGAGGTTCACGACCACCGCCTGCAGCGTCGGCCATGCGAACAGCATCGCCTTCGCGGCGCCGTACGCCTGCATGGTGCCGTGGAAATCGAGGTGGTCGCGCGTGAGGTTGGTGAACACCGCGACCCGGAACGCGACCGCGTCGACGCGGCCCTGCGCCAGCGCGTGCGACGAGACCTCCATCGCGACATGCGTCGCGCCGGCGTCGCGCATCTTCGCCAGCAGGCGGTGCACCGAGATCACGTCGGGCGTCGTGCGTTCGCCGGCTTCGAGGCGACCGTGCAGGCCCGCGCCGAGCGTGCCGATCGTGCCGGCGACCGTGCCGCGCAGGCTCAGCGCCTGCGCGAGCAGCTGCACCGTCGACGTCTTGCCGTTGGTGCCGGTGACGCCGGCCACGGTGAGCGCGTGCGACGGCGCGCCATGGAAGCGGTCGGCGAGTTCGCCCTGCCGCGCGCGCAGGCGCGGCACGGCGATGGCGTTCGGCGGCAGCGTCGCATCCGGCGGCGCCGGCGGCTCGAACAGGATCGCGGCGACGTCCGCGGCGCG
>CBIHMN010000275.1:0-3527 GCA_966211005.1 uncultured Arenimonas sp. | reverse complement strand
CGCGCCGGCATGAACGCGATCTCGGTGTCCGGCTCCTTCGTCGCGTCCCACGTCGCCACCGCCTCGATGTGGCTCTTGCCGACCGTCACGCCGCCGTCCTCGCAGCGCAGCAGGTTCTCCAGCAGGATCTTCATCGAATACGGCAGGCGGGCGAGGTCGAAGCGCTTCCCGAGCTTCCCGAGGCTGTAGTACGTGAAGGTCCGCCCGTTGACGGACAGGTGGTCGCGGGTGGCGAAGGAGTCGCTCATGGACAGGCTCCGGGTCGGAACGGGAGGGATCGGCGGCCTGGCGCAGGCTGCCGCGGCAGCCCCGTATTATGCCCGAAACAGCGCGTCTCCGTCCCGTCGGCGCGGGTGCGAACGCGCGTCAGGCCGCGCTTTCCAGCCACTCCCGGGCCGCCGATGTCATCGTCCGGCGCGCGATCAGGAAGTCGAGATAACCGCCGCCCAGCTGGCGCCAGAGCACCGCCGCGCGGACCGCCGCCAGCAGCGCCGCGCGCACCTCGCCGACGACGTCGGGGCGCCCGAGATACACCGGATTGCCCTGCACGAGCACGCGCGGGCCGAGCGTGCTCAGCTGCGCCGAGTACAGTTCGCCGAGGCGCGCCAGCACCGTGGGATGCGTCGGTCCGAGGTGTTCGCGCTGGCGGCCGATGTCCTGCAGGGCCGTGTGCACCGCGTCGGCGGCGGTCGGGTGGCCGATGAAGCGCCGCTCCAGGTGCAGCACCGTCATCGCCATGCGCGTCAGCGCGGGGTCGCGGCCGTCGCCGTCGAGCTGCGCGACGAGTCGCCGCAGACCGGTCGCGACGCCGCCGGCGCCGCCGAACACGTCTTCGACCGACTCCGCGTCGAACCGGAACAGGCTGTCGACGCTGGCGGCGAGCACCGTCGTGTCGGCTTCGCCGGTCTGCGCCATCTGCTGCACGAGCTGCACCGCCTGCAGCAGGCCGGCGAGGGCGAGGGTACGGTCTTTCATCGTCGGGCCAGCCGCAGTTCCAGCGGTGAGTCGGTCGCGGCGATCACGGCGCCGCCGAGGCATTCCTCGTCGCTGTACAGCACCAGCGACTGGCCCGGCGTCACCGCGCGCTGCGCGGCCGCGAAGGTTACGGAAAGCCGGCCGTCGGCGTCCACCCGCACGCGGCACGGCTGGTCGGGCTGGCGGTAGCGCGTCTTCGCGGTGGCTTCGAAATCCCCCGACGGCGGCGCGCCGGCGACCCAGTGCGCGACTTCCGTCGTCGCGTGCCGCGACTGCAGCCAGTCGCTGTCGCCGCCCTGGGCGACGTAGAGCACGTTCGCGGCCACGTCCTTGCCGACGACGAACCACGGGCCGGGCGCGCGGCCGCGAAGGCCCCCGATGCGCAGCCCTTCGCGCTGGCCGAGCGTGTAGTACCACGCGCCATCGTGCGTGCCGACGGGCAGGTCGTCCGTGTCGCGGATCTCGCCGGGCCGGGCGGGCAGGTACTGCGAAAGGAACGCGCGGAAATCGCGCTCGCCGATGAAGCAGATGCCGGTGGAGTCCTTCTTCGCGGCGGTCGGCAGGCCGGCCTCGGCGGCGATCGCGCGCACCTGCGCCTTCGGCAGGCCGCCGATCGGGAACAGTGTCGAGGACAACGCTTCCTGGCCGAGCTGGTGCAGGAAGTAGCTCTGGTCCTTGCCCTCGTCGGCCCCGCGCAACAGCCGCCAGCGGGCGCCGACGCGATCGACGCGCGCGTAGTGCCCGGTGGCGATGCGCTCGGCGCCGAGCGCGCGCGCCTCGTCCAGGAACGTGCGGAACTTGATCTCGCGGTTGCACAGCACGTCCGGGTTCGGCGTGCGGCCGGCGCGGTATTCGTCGACGAAATGGCGGAACACACCGTTCCAGTACTCCGCGGCGAAATCGCGCGCGTGGAACGGGATGCCGAGCCGACCGGCGATGCCGAGCGCATCGCGGCGATCGTCGTCGGCACGGCAGTCGCCGTCGCCGTCGTCGTGCCAGTTCTGCATGAACAGGCCCGCGAGCGGTTCGCCCTGCCGCTGCAGCAGCAGGGCCGCGACGGACGAATCGACGCCGCCCGACAGCCCGACGATCGTCCGCGCGACGCTCATGCCTCGTGCGACAACGCCTGGAGCGGATACCGCCGTCCGGCCAGATAGTCCTCGACCACCTTCCACACCAGCGGGCTGCGGTGGCGGTCGGTGCACGCCCGCAGTTCGTCCGGCGCCAGCCACAGCGCGCGGACGATGCCTTCGTCGAGCGGGCGGTCGACGTGGTGGCGCAGCGGCGTCGCCGCGAACGCCATGCGCAGGAAGTGCCGTCCGTCGACCGGGGACTTCCACTGGTAGGCGCCGACGAACGCGGTCGGCTCGACGTCCCAGCCGGTTTCCTCGAGCGTCTCGCGCCGCGCGGCGGCGAGCAGGCTCTCGTCGGGCTCGAGGTGGCCGGCGGGCTGGTTGATCACGAGCACGCCGTGCACCTTTTCCTCCACGACCAGCAACCGGCCGTCACGGACGACGATCGTCGCGACGGTGACGTCCGGCTGCCAGAAGCGTCCCTGCCGATACGTCAAAAGTCGTCCTTGCCGGTGAGTTCCAGTTCCATCTTGTCGGCGGTGACCGCGGCGAGGTCGATCGCCTCGTCGAGCACGTCGGCGCCGGCGTCGGCGGGAATCTTGATGACCATCATCGCGCTGTCGCCGTTCTTGACCCACGCGCCGAGCTTGAGCGTGTTGCTGTGCTCGAGCAGTTCGTTGGCGATGCGCGCCGGAAAGGCGTCGCCCTCGGCCTGGTACGCGCGCGACCAGATCTCGCGCACCGCCTGGTGGTTGGTCTTCTCGATCACGCTGCGGACCCACACCTGCTGGGTACGCTCATCATCGATGCGCACGAGGATCGCGTAATCCCCGTCGGAGTCGATTTCGTACGGCGTTTCCTTGCGCTCGAGCTGCGCCTTGATCACGGGATCGGGCGTCGCGGCGAACGCCGCGGGCGTGAGGGCGACGAGCAGGGCGGCGAAGCAGGCGACTGGCGTTTTCATGGCTTCCCCCGGTGTGGTTTGCGAGGCCGGTCTACGGCGGCCCATTGTGGTGGCAAAGCCGCCGGGCCGTCCACGCGGCCCCGTTCGGGGGCGGGCCCCGGCGGTGCCGCCGACTTATACTCGCGGCATGGCACGCGAACCGCATTCCGACCACGAACATGGCCACGCGCTGGCGGTGGAAAACGCCCGCCCGGAAGTGATCCGGCCACCGCTCTACCAGGTGGTGCTGCTCAACGACGACTTCACCCCGATGGATTTCGTCGTGGAAGTGCTGCAGGTGTTCTTCGCGCTCAACCGCGAGAAGGCGACCCAGGTGATGCTGCACGTGCATACCCGTGGCAAGGGAGTTTGCGGCGTCTACACGAGGGAGGTGGCTGAATCGAAGGTGACGCAGGTGAACGAGTTCTCGCGCGAGCACCAGCACCCCCTGTTGTGCACCATGGAAAAAGCCTAGGCTGGCTCCATATCGGGGCAAACGATTCCGGAGCACCCCATGTTCAGCAAGGACCTCGAGT
>CBIHMN010000274.1:0-3531 GCA_966211005.1 uncultured Arenimonas sp. | reverse complement strand
CCGGCGAACGGGCTGGAGCTGCCGGTGCTGGGCCGGGTCGCCGCCGGCGAGCCGCTCGGCGACGCCGAACCGGAGGATTCGCTGCTGATCGACCGGGCGCTGTTCTTCCCGCGGCCCGACTACCTGCTGCGCGTGCGCGGCGATTCGATGCGCGACGACGGCATTTTCGACGGCGACCTGATCGCGGTGCACCGCACGCCGGAAGCCACCGACAACCAGATCGTCGTCGCCCGCCTCGACGGCGAGCTGACGGTGAAGCGGCTGAAGCGGCGCAAGGACCGCATCACGCTGCTGCCGCGCAATCCCGACCACGCGCCCATCGAGGTGCCGCCCGGCACCGTGTTCGCGATCGAGGGCGTGTACTGCGGCCTGCTGCGGCGGGGATGAGATGGCGGCCGTCGTCTCCCTCGATTCGCTGCTGGCCGCGCGCCGGCTGTGGCGCGGCCAGGCGTCGCCGCCGCCGGCACCGCGCGAGCCCACCGGCCATGCCGCGCTCGACGCGGCGCTGCCCGGCGGCGGCTGGCCCGAAGGCGCCGTCACGGAACTGCTGCTGGCCGCCGACGGCATCGGCGAGCTCGCGCTGCTGCTGCCGACGCTCGCGCGGCTGACGCAGGCCGGGCGGCCGGTGGTGTGGGTCGACCCGCCATACCGGCCGTACATCCCCGCGCTGGCGCGCGCCGGCCTCGACCTCGCGCAGGTGCATGTCGTCGACACCGGCGGCAGCGAGAGCGCGTGGGCGATCGAACAATGCCTGCGCAGCCAGGCCTGCGCCGCGGTGCTCGGCTGGCCGCTGCGCGCCGACGACCGCACGCTGCGCCGGCTGCAGGTCGCCGCCGAAACCGGGCAGGCGCTCGGCTTCCTGTTCCGCCCGCTCGCCGCGGCGCGCAATCCGTCGCCGGCGGCGCTGCGGCTGCAGCTCGAACCGGGCCGGCTGCAGGTGCTCAAGTGCCGCGGCGGCGTCCCCTCGCCGCAGCCCCTCGAAAATCTGCTCTGAGCAAATTAATGCTCTGGGCCGCCCTGCACCTGCCGCAGCGATCGCTCGACGCCGCGATCCGCCGCCAGGCCGATCCGACGGCCCCGCTGGGGCTGGTCGAAGGCCCGGCGCAGCGACGCGTCGTCGCGCTCGCGAACGACGCGGCGCGCGACGCCGGCGTGCGGCCCGGCCAGCCGCTCGCGGCGGCGCAGGCCCTGTGTCCGCACCTCGCGGTGCAGACCCTCGACGAGGAGGAGGCGACGCGCCTGCTCGGCCTCGTCGCCGCGTGGGCGTACCGCTGGTCCGGACAGGTCTGCAGCGACGGCGCCGACACGGTGTGGCTCGAGATCGGCGCGAGCCTCGGCCTGTTCGGGCCTTGGCCGGTGTTCGAACGCAGGCTGCGCGACGACCTGCGCGGCCTGGGCCTGCGGCACACGCTCGCGGTCGCGCCGACGCCGCTCGGCGCGCAGGCGCTGGCGAAGCATCGCGACGGCATCGCGGTGACCGACCCGCACACGCTGCGCCGCGCGCTGCAGGCGCTGCCGGTCGACTGCGCGCCGCTGCCCGACGACACGCTCGCCGCGCTCGCGAACATGGGCCTGCGCCGGCTGCGGCAGGTGTTCGCGCTGCCGCGCGCCGGGCTGCAGCGGCGCTTCGGCGGCGAGGTGCTCGACGTGCTCGACCGCATGACGGGCGACGCGCCCGACCTGCGCGAGTACTGGCAGCCGCCCGACCGGTTCGACGCGCGCTTCGAGTTCGACGAGGAGATCCGCTACAGCACCGGCCTGCTGTTCCCGCTGAAGCGGCTGCTCGGCGACCTGTGCGCGTACCTCGCCGGCCGCGACGGCGGCGTGCAGCGCTTCGAGCTGGTGTTCGAGCACGACCTGCGGCCGGCGAGCACGCAGGTCGTCGGGCTGGTGCAGCCCGAACGCGACCCGGCGAAGCTGTTCGACCTCGCGAAGCTGACGCTGGAACGGCAGGCGGTCGCCGCGCCGGTGCGCGCGCTCGGCCTGCGCGCGACCGAACTGCCGCCGTTCGTGCCCGGCGGCCGCGACCTGTTCGAAGCGCGCCCGGCGAGCGCGATGGACTGGCCGGCGCTGCAGGCGCGCCTGCAGGCGCGGCTCGGTGCCGACGCGGTGCACCAGTGGATGCCGCATGCCGACCCGCGCCCCGAACACGCGCAGAAGAAGGTGCGGCAGTGGCGCGGCCGGCTCGACCCGCCGTCGCCGCTGCCGCGGCCGGCGTGGCTGCTGCCGCGGCCGATCCCGCTGCGCGACGCGGCGCCGCAGGTGCTCGCCGGCCCCGAGCGCATCGAATCGGGCTGGTGGGACGGCGGCGACGTGCGGCGCGACTACTACGTCGTGCGCACGTCGACCGGGCAGCGGGCGTGGGTGTTCTGTCCCGCCGGGCAGTCGGGGCCATTCCTGCTGCACGGCTGGTTCGCATGAGGCAGGAAGATCATCCGGGCGCGCCGCGGCTGCGGCGGTTGGCGCTGGAATCGATCGGGCCGGAAACGACGTCCGCCGGCGCGGCGAACGACGCCGACGCCCTGCCCGTCTACGCCGAACTGCATTGCCTGAGCCATTTCAGCTTCGGGCGCGGCGCGTCGAGCGCGCTGGAACTGTTCGAGCGCGCGAAGCAGCAGGGGTACGCGGCGCTGGCGATCACCGACGAATGCACGCTCGCCGGCGCGGTGCGCGCGCTGGAGGCGTCGCGCAAGACCGGGCTGCCGCTGGTCTGCGGCAGCGAGTTCACGCTCGACGACGGCCTGAAGCTGGTGCTGCTGGTCGAGGACGCCACCGGCTGGCGCAATCTCTGCCGGCTGGTCACCGTCGCGCGGCGGCGCAGCGCGAAGGGCGAGTACCGGATCGGGCGCGGCGATTTCGACGCGACGCCCGCAGACGCGACGCCCCTCGCCGGCCTGTTCGCGCTGTGGCTTCCCGGTCGCGAGCCGCGCGCCGCCGACGGCGGATGGGTCCGCGACCGGTTCCCGGACCGGGCATGGCTCGCGGTCGAACTGCATCGCGGTCCCGACGACGACGCGCGGCTCGCCGCGCTGCTCGCACTGGCGACGGAACTGGGCCTGCCCGCGATCGCCGCCGGCGACGTGCACATGCATCGCCGCAGCCGCCGCGCGCTGCAGGACGTGCTGACCGCGACGCGCCATCACCGACCCGTCGCCGATGCCGGCGCGCAGCTGTTCGCGAACGGCGAGCGCCACCTGCGCACGCGGCGCGCGCTGGCGGCGATCCATCCGCGCGGGCTGCTGGAAGAAGCCGCCCGCCTCGCCGCGCGCTGCACGTTCGACCTCGGGAAACTGCAGTACGCGTATCCCTGCGAACTGGTGCCCGGGGGCCACACGCCGACGACGTGGCTGCGCGAACTCACGGACCGCGGCCTCGTGCGCCGCTGGCCCCACGGCACGCCGGCGAAGGTGCGCGCGCAGGTCGACGCCGAACTGGCGCTGATCGCCGAGCTGAAGTACGAAGCGTTCTTCCTGACGGTCGAGGACATCGTGTCGTTCGCGCGCGGCCGCGGCATCCTCTGCCAGGGCCGCG
>CBIHMN010000273.1:0-3560 GCA_966211005.1 uncultured Arenimonas sp. | reverse complement strand
GCGAACGTGTCCTTCAGCGTCGCGCTGAGCAGCTTCGCGTCGTCGAGGTAGTCGTGCGCGTTGAACAGGTGCACCGCCAGCCCCCGCGCGCGGTAGGCGAGGCGGTTGCTGTCGTCGTGGTCGAGGCCGGCGCGCTGGCGGGCGAGCTGGATCGGCTGCGCGACGCGGTCCCAGTCGACGAGCGCCGCGGCGATCTGCTGCACGCCGCCGTGCACCTGCGCCGGCGGCGCGTGCGCGTCCGCCGCGGCGCGCGTGGCTTCCAGCAGGCCGAGGATGCGTTCGGCCTCGCCCGACAGGAAGCCGCCGGCATGCAGCTCGTAGGCGGCCAGCAGTTCGACCAGCAGCCGCGGCGCCGGCGCGCCGGGTTCGGCGCAGTGCGTCATCAGGTGGCCGTAGGTCGCCACCATCAGCGCGGTGGGCAGCGCGTCGAGGCGCGCGGTGAGCGCGCGCTGGATCGCCCGCACGCGTTCGGCGGTTTCGTGTTCGACCGGCGCGACGTCGCCGACCGGCGGAAACCCGGCCACCGTGCGGTCGGTGTCGATGGCCTGCATCAGCGCGGCCGGGTCGAGCCGGTCGACGCAGGCGGCGATGCGCAGGATCGCCTTCTGCAGCCGCGCCGCATCGAGCGACGTCGCCGCTTCGAGCCGCGCCAGTTCCAGGTTCGCCTCGGCCAGCGGCGGCAGCGAGCCCGGCAGTTCCGGCGGGCCGCCGCTGGTCGCCGCGGCGAGCATCGCGGCGACGCGCTCGGGTGGCACGCCCGGATACCAGCCGATTTCCGCGGCGAGCCGGTTGCGCGGGTTGATCAGCGTCGCGCGCGCGTGGTCGGCGGCGGTGCCGTCGCCGTGCAGAGCGGCGTCCTCGGCCAGTTCCATCAGCCGCGGCTTGCGGTCGAGCGGCGTCGCGCCGAGGACCTGGAACGGGTTGGCGGTCGTGTCCATCAGACGAATCCGATCTTGCGGGCTTTCTTTTCTTCGGGAGCGCGCGAAGGCGCGGCGGCGAGCGCCGCATCGACGTCCGCGGGGCCGAGCTTGTCGCGGCCGGCGCGCGCCGCGCGGCGGCAGGCGTCCTTGATGATGAACCCGAGGTCGGACAGCGGCCGCCCGGCGAGCGCCTTCGCCAGCCCGGCGATGTCGATGCCCGGTTCGCACGGGATGCCGGCCAGCTTGGCCTGCAGCAGCGAGAGGGTCTCGAGTTCCGACGGCATGCCGACATCGAGGATGTGGTCGAAGCGCCCGCGCCGCACCACCGCCGGGTCGAGGCTCTGCAGCCGGTTGGTCATGCCGATCACCAGCACGCGGTTCTCGTACGCTTTCGGGATCGCGCGCAGGAACTCCGCCACTTCCTCGACGCGGTGCTGCGCGTGCCCGGCGTCCTCGCGCGCGGCGAGGAACGCGTCGATCTCGTCGATCACCACCACCGCCGGCGCCGCGTCGGCGGCCTTCAGGAACACCTCGGCGATCTTCTTCGCGGTGTCGTGGATGAACGGGCTGGCGATGCTGCCCGAGTCGATCGGGTACGCCGGCCAGTCGAGGTAGTCGACCAGCGCGTCGACCGCGAACGTCTTGCCGCAGCCGGGCGCGCCGTGCAGCAGGATGGCGCCGGGAAAATGGATGCCGAGGGCCTTGTAGCGCGCCTCGTGGCGCATCAGGTCGACGACGTGTTCGTTGAAGAACGCTTCGAGGTGCGGGCGCCCCGGCAGCCGGAACGGCTCGGCCGGCAGCGTGCCGGGCGGACGCGGCGATTCGCCGTACGGTGCCACCGTTTCCGACGCCACGCCGCCGCCCCCGGACTGCTCGGCCGGCACCCGCGCGCCTTGCGCGAGGGCCTCGGCGAGCTTGCGCAGTTCGTCTTCGGCCAGCCACGGCACCAGCGCCTGCATCCGCCGCGACGGGGCGAGGCGGAGATGCACGCCGCCCGTGGTCCACGCGCCGGCGACGAGCGCGTCGTCGACATGCGCGTTCGGCGAATAGTCGGGCAGCAGCCGCGACAGCCGCTCCACGTAGACCGCGTCGTCGAACGCGGCCTGGCAGCCGGTGGCGCGGCTGGCGACGATCGCCGCGACCAGCGCGTGGCATTCGCCCGCGGACTGCGGCGGCGCCGCGGTGTCGATCGCCTCGAGGCGGTGCTCGCGGCCGCCGTCGACCGCCGCCAGCGCGAGCCGCCCGAACGCGAAGCGGGCCAGCTGCGCGTCGACCAGCAGGCCGTCGCGCAGCCAGTGGTCGGCGAGGTCGGCTTCGGCGACCAGCACGCGGCCGCCGGAAGCGGCCTCGTAGAGCTGCCACCGGCCGCCGGCGCCGAGGTGGCGACCCAGCACGGTGCCGTCGGGCAGGCGGTATCCGGTCGGCAGCCAGCGGTCGGCCAGCATCTCAGGCCACCACGATGTTGGCGCCGAGGCCGGCGTCTTCGAGATCGGCGGAACGGATGCGCTTGGATTCGAGCGTGGAAACGACACCGCGCAGCTTCGCCATGTCGTCGGCGCGCACGGCCTGCGCGCCTTCGGCGACCAGCGCCGCGAACTCGGCCGCGTCGCGGAACTGGTGCGGCAGGCCCTGCAGCATCGTGAAGCGCCCCAGCACGAACGAGTCCTGCCGCCACAGCACGTCCCAGTTGCGGCCGCGCAGCTCGTCGAGATAGTTCTCGAACGACGCGTCGTTGAGCTCGATCGCGCGGCCGGCGGTGCGCACCGCGTTGTCGAACTGCGTCTGCTCGCTGGGCTTGGCGTGCGGGCGCACCTGCTGGTCGAAGAACGCGACGCACGCATCGAGCTCCATCCGCCGGATCGTCTTCAGGTGCGCGCCGCGCACCTTCGCCAGCAGCTTCTTCGCCTCGTGCACGCGGTCCATCGCCTGCTTCGCCTTTTCCGGGTCGGTTTCGCCCGGCGGCAGCGACAGCGCTTCGTCGAGCTTGCGCCGCGCTTCACCGATCAGCGGGTCGTCGACCTTCGCGTCGATCGCGTCCAGCCGCTCCTGCTGCTTGCGCCCTTCCTCGGCGATCAGCCGCCCGGCGGCGGAATAGTCGACATGCGCCTCGACCGCGGAATAGAAGCTGTGGCCCGAGCGGAACGTGCCGCCGACCGAAGGCACGCTGATTTCCATCGAGATGTTGCCGGAATCGGCGATCTCGTAATCGCAGACGAGTTCGGCGCCCTGCGCGATCACCCCGCCCTCGAAATCCTGGCCGGTGATCTTCAGCACGCCGATGAAGCGGTTGTCGGCCACGGGCGTCGGGATCTCGCCTTCCCACAGCTTGAACTGCAGGCTGGCCTGCGAGCCGGCACGCACGGATTCGGCGGCGTGGAACTTCATCGTGCCCTTCTTCGGCAGCGGATCGCCGGCACGCACCAGCCACGTCATCACCGGCCGGCCGCCGACGCGCTCCAGCGCCTCGACGCCGAGCGAATGCGACGCCGGGATCGAATCCACCGCGGCGGCGGTGCGCGCGATCACGAGCCGGTCGGTGGCGAGCTCCACCGGCATGCCGGCGGCGTCGAACACGAACACCTTGAACGCGTTGTCGCCGAGTTTCGCCAGCGCCAGCTCGACGGTGGCGCCGTCCTTCAG
>CBIHMN010000272.1:0-3600 GCA_966211005.1 uncultured Arenimonas sp. | reverse complement strand
CTTCCGCGCCGTCTTCTTCGCCGACGCTTTTTTCGCGGTCGTCTTCTTCGCCGTGGCCTTCGTCGCGGCGCGCTTCGCGGGCGCCTTCGTCGTCGTCGCCCGCTTCCTCGCCTTCACCGCCGTTCCGGTCCGCGACTGGCGGTCCTTGCCGGCGATCACCGCCTTGCGGCGCGCGGCCCGGCGCTGCCTCGGCGGCGCCTCCTCCATCCGCAGCAGCCGGTTCTCGCCCATCACCGATTCGTCGGCGCCCAGGCGCGCGGCCACGAACGCGATCATCCGGCCGATGCCGGTGGACGGGCCTTCCCAGTACTGCACGGAATGCACCGTCACCTCGATCAGCACGAGGTTCGGGTCGGTGCGGCCTTTCTTGAAATAGGCCTTCAGCGCGTCGTTCCAGAACGCGTCGATCAGCGTCTGGTCGTCCTCGACGCGCGCCGTGCCCGCGACCGACAGGTACACATTGCGATCCTTCGACGCATAGGCGACGTTGACGCGCGGGTAGCGGGTGATCTCGCGCACCTTCGGCGTGTCGCGGCGCACGAAGAACCACAGCACCTTGCCGTCGAACTCGGCTTCCTGCGTGCTCAGCGGGCGACTGACGGGAAACCCGTCCTCGCCGATCGTCGTGAACATCGCGATGTCGATGCCCTCCATCAGGGCACGGAGCTGGTCACGCTTCTTCGTACTGGCCATGGCGTCGCTCGCTGCAGGTAGTGCGAACGAGGTTGGCGGCGTTACCGCCACGGGAACGTGAAGCGCGGCCTCAGCGCAGCTGGCTGTCCTTGCTGCCGCGGCGGTTGTAGCCGGCGGCGCCGGCGTCGTCGCGGTCGTGCGCTTCCTGGCACGGCACGCACAGCCGCACGCCGGGCATCGCGACACGTCGCGCTTCGGGAATCGGGTCGTCGCACTCCTCGCAGGTGGCGCGACCGGGCCCGGTCGGCAGTCTGCTGCGCGCCCGCTTGATCGCGTCCTTCACCGTCGCGTCGATCTGGTCCTGCACCGCGCCGTCGCCGGCCCACCCGGTAGCCATCGCCCTGTTCCCGCCGTGTTCGTGCTCCGAACGTGGGGCCCGGGGGCCCCGAAGGCAAGCGTCTCGCCGCCTGAGGTAGCATCGACGCGGCCTTCACGCCGCCCGCCCCCGAGGAGACTGTCGATGCGCCCCTTCCCGCTGTTCGCCGCCGCACTCATCGCGACCGCGCTGCTCTCCCCTGCCGCGCGGGCGCAGGCCGCCGGCCCCGCCGCGTTCGATGCGTCGTCGGTGCCCGAAAGCACCGCGACCCTGCCGCCGTTCCCGTTTTTCGAGGTGCCCGAAGGTCTGGTGAGCGTGATCGGCGAACGCGAGGCGGCCAGCCCGTTCGATCGCGAGCACATGATCGCCGGCGACGGCGTCATCGTGCTCGAAGGCAAGGTCGCGCGAGACCGCTTCCAGCTGGAGAACCCCGACCAGCGGCAGTATTCCGACATCGAGTTCCATCGCCTCTACGCCGACGCGATCGCCGCGCTCGGCGGGCAGGAGGTGAGCCGCACGCAGTACACCAACGAGGTGAACGACGCGTTCGGCGGCCGGGCCGCGGTCGACCGCCGCTATCACGGCACCTGCGCGTCGTACGGCTGCGAGAACCACACCTACCTGATCCGGCAGGGCGGCAAGGAATGGTGGGTGCAGGTGAGCACCGGCGCGATCCCGCTGCACGGCGAGGTCGTGGTGCTGGAGCGCCAGGGCATGGCGTCGAAACTGGGATTCCTCGACGCGGCCGAAATGAAGAAGCGCATCGACGCCGAGGGTCGCGTCGCGCTGCAGGTGAATTTCGACGTCGACAAGGCGACGCTGCGGCCGGACGCCGCCGCCGTGATCGAGCAGATCGACGCGCTGCTGCGTGCCGACCCGGCGCTGGCGCTGTCGATCGAAGGCCATACCGACGCCACCGGCCGCGCCGAGCGCAATCGGGAACTGTCGCGCGAACGCGCCGAGGCCGTGGTCGCGGCACTCGTCGCGCGCGGCATCGACGCGACGCGCCTGTCCGCCGCCGGTTTCGGGGCCGACCGCCCGCTGGTCGAGGAAACCGACGACGCCGCGCGCGCGAAGAACCGCCGCGTCGAACTCGTGCGCCGCGACTGAGGCCGCCGCATGCGTCTGGACACGATGATCCGCGAAGTGCAGCAGGCGCTCGGCGTGGCGGTCGACGGCCGCGCCGGACCGCAGACCTGGGAAGCGATCCACCGCCGGCTGATGCCGCCGCCGGCCCCGCGCGCGACCGCGCTCACCGAGCCGGGCGATCGCACCAGCCACCGCAGCGAGGCCGTGATCGCCACGCTGGTGCCGCCGGTGCAGCCCTACGCCCGCGCGCTCTACCACGCGGCGGCGTCGCAGGGGATCACGATCGAGGTGATCTCCGGCCGGCGCACCTGGGCCGAGCAGGACGCGCTGTACGCGCGCGGCCGCACGGCGCCCGGCGCGAAAGTGACGAATGCCCGCGGTGGCTGGTCGAACCACTGTTTCGGCATCGCGTTCGACATCGGCGTGTTCCGTGGCCGCCAGTACCTGCCGAATTCGGCGATGTACAAGGCCGTCGGCGCGCTCGGCATCGAACTCGGGCTCGAATGGGGCGGCGACTGGCGCACGGTCGTCGACCAGCCGCATTTCCAGCTGCGGCCCGGCTGGGCGGCCGGCCTGACCGAACGCCAGATGCTGCTCGAGCTGCGCCGGCGCACCGCGGCCGGCATCGATCCTTACACCTGAGGAGACGCCGGTGCCTCGAACCCGGTTCTGGCGCGGCTTCTGGTACGCCGTGGCGATCGCGGGCGTGGTCGCGATGGCGGCGGGTGGGCTCGGCGGCGAGGCATGGTTCGCGCGTGACCTCGTCGTCGGCCTGCTGACCTTCGGGTTCTTCGCGCTGCTGGTCGGGGGCATCTTCGGTGCCACCCTGCACGGCCAGCTGCGCCAGTACGCGAAGCTGCGTCGCGGCGAGGACGTGCTGGCGAAATGGCGGGTCGACCCCGACACCTGGCAGGCGTTCGTGCAGCAGGAGCGCGAATGGCGCGACGCCGGCTTCGTGCCCAACGAACTGGCGATCCCCGCGAAGGTGCCCACGGCGGGCGTCGAGGTGATCGTCGGCCGGGGCGCGGTGCTGGTCGGCGATTCGCTGCACGTGATCCCCGAGCACGGCAATCCGGAAGTGCTGTCGGCGCTCCTCGACGACAGCCGCCTGCGCAACTCGTTCGTCGCGCTGGAACTGCTGCACCACGCCACCCGCGCCGGCCACGCATCGACGCGGACCTCGCTCCGTTTTCCGGTCGCCGACGGCAGCCTCGCGGCGGCGCGCGCCGTCACCGCGCATTTCGCGCGCGAAACGCCGCAGCGCCCGAGTTTCATGCACGGCCCCGGCGACGGCACCGACCCGGAAGACGAGACCCGCTGCTGGTCGTGCGGGCACGTCACCCACAAGCTGGTCACCGCGTGCCCGCGCTGCGGCGCGTCGATGCAGTCGAAGCGCTGGGCGCGCCGGCTGGGCGGCGTGCTGGTGGTGCTCGGGGCGCTGCTCGCCGGCGGCGTCGGATTCCTGACGTGGCTGCTGTGGCCGGCGCTGACGTCGGCGGCAG
>CBIHMN010000271.1:0-3606 GCA_966211005.1 uncultured Arenimonas sp. | reverse complement strand
CGGCGCGGATCATCGCCGGCAGGTCGGCATTGGTCGCGCTGATCACGCGCACCTTCACCTGCCGCTCGCGATTGCTGCCCAGCCGCGCGAAACGGCCGGTCTCCAGCACGCGCAGCAGCTTCATCTGCCCGGCCGGCGGCAGGTTGCCGATCTCGTCGAGGAACAGCGTGCCGCCGTCGGCGGCTTCGAACTTGCCTTCGCGTGCCTTGCCGGCGCCGGTGTAGGCGCCGGCGTCGGCGCCGAACAGTTCCGCCTCGATCAGTTCGGACGGCAGCGCGCCGCAGTTCAGCGTCACGAACGGGCCGTCGCGCACCGCCGAGTTCGCCTGCAGGATCTCGGCGATCTTCTCCTTGCCCGATCCGTTCGGTCCGCTGACCAGCACCGGCACGTCGGCCCGCGCGACCTGGCCGGCGAGCGCCAGCACGCGTTCGGTGGCCGGGTCGGCCCAGACCAGCCCGCGCAGGTCGACCGACGATTCGAGCGACTGGCGCTGCCGCCGTTCCTGCTGCGCCCGCTCGCCGAGCGCGTGGTTGGCCTGCCCGAGCTCGAGCAGGTTGGCGACGGCCGCGAGCAGCTTGCGGTCGTCCCACGGTTTGGCGAGGTAGTCGGCGGCCCCCGCGCGCACCAGGTCGACGGCCGATTCCAGATGCGTCCACGCCGTCATCAGGATCACCGGCAGCGCTGGCCTCAGCGCGCGGATCTCATGGAACAGCGCCTGTCCTTCCTCGCCCGAGGTGGTGTCGCCGGTGAAATTCATGTCCTGGATCACCAGGTCCACCGACTCGCGCCGCAGCAGGTCGAGGCCCTGCTGCGGCGAGGTGGCGTGCAGCGTGCGCAGGTCGTGCAGCGAGAACAGCACTTCCAGCGCCGTGCCGACGGTGGGGTTGTCGTCGATGACCAGGATGGTGGCGTGGGGCGCGGGCGGCATCGACACAGCCTACCGTCAGGCCGTTCGGGTGGCGATGGCCGGCGGCACCGCCGCCGCACGCCATGCCGGGCCGAACACCGCCAGCAGGCCGAGCACCCACATCGCGACCATCGTCACCGCGAGGTATTCCACCGGCAGGCGCGGAATCTCCAGCTCGGTGACCAGGAAGTTGTTCAGCGCGAGTGCCAGTGCCAGCCCGGCGACGATGCCGCCGGTGGTGATCAGCACGTTCTCGACGAGGAAGTAGCGCAGGATGTCGCGCTTCTGCGCCCCCAGCGCGCGCCGCACGCCGATCTGCTTGCGGCGCTGGTTCACCCACAGGCTGGCCATGCCGACGATGCCGCTGGCGGTGATCAGCAGCAGGAACGCGGTGACCGCGATCAGCAGCCCGGCCATCATCTTCTCGCCGGAGTAGCGGCTGTCGCGTGCCTCGGAGAACGTGCGCTTGCCGAGCAGCACGCGATCGTTGCGCAGCGCCAGCAGCGCCTTCTCGACGTCGGCCATCACGCGGTCCTGCTGCCCCGGTTCCGTGCGCACGGAGTAGCGCGTGAACGGATCGAGGTAGTGGATCGGACCGATCATGCTGTTCTCGGCCTGCTCGCTCGCCGGCGCGCTCGGGCTCTGCAGCTTCTCGACGACGCCGACGATGCGCACCGCGCCGGCCTCGTCGCTGTTGCCGAGGTAGAACGTGCGGCCGACGTACGTCGTCTCGTCAGGGAACAGGTCTTCCGCCAGCGCCCGCGTCACGATGATCTCGGTCGGGTCGCGCCGCTCCACTTCCGGATTGAGCTCGATGAACTCCTCCGGCAGGAAGTCGCGGCCCTCCACCAGCTTCAGGCCGAACGTCTCGATCACCGAGTCGCCCTGGCCGTCGAAGTAGAAGGTCGCGCCGATCGAGCTGTCGCGGTCGCCGCGCTCGGCGACCAGGCCGCCGTAGTTCCAGCTCGACTGCCCGAGCGGGATCTGGTTCACCCAGGTCGCCGCGAGCACCCCGGGAATGGCGTGGATCGCTTCGAGGTCGGCGCGCTGCATCTCCTTCGGATCGGTGATCTCCCGGTGCGGGTAGAAGCGGATCTCGCTGAGGTTCTGCTCGTCGGCACCGGTCGGGCGCGCCGCGGTCGCGAGACGGTCGCGGATGATGTACAGCGCGTTGCAGACGATCGCGAGCGTCAGCGCGACCTGCGCCGCGATCAGCAGCGGCGCGGTCTTGTTGCGCAGCATCGAGGAAAGGATCGGACGGATTTCCATGGGGGATTCCTTTACTGGCTCTTGAGCTGCAGGGCGGGGACCACCTGGCAGGCACGCCACGTGGGCAGCAGGCCGGCGAACAGGCTGGCCGCGATCGACAGCACGATGGCGGTGGCGAGCATCGCGCCATCGACGCGAGTGATCAGCTCGATGTCCTCGTTGTACCCGCGGATGAAAGCGAGCGCCCCGAAGGTCATGCCGATGCCCACCGCGGCACCGACCAGGCCGATGACGCCGGCTTCGGTGAGGTACTGCGTGAACACGTCGCGGCGGGTCGCGCCGAGCGCGCGCCGCACGCCGATCTCGCCGGGGCGCGCGCTGAACTTCGCCAGCAGCAGCCCGACGGTGTTGACCAGGCACACCAGGAGGAACCCGAACGCGAGCCAGGTCGACGTGCGCGTGTCGTCGCTGACGACCTCGTTCTCCTCCAGCCACTGCATCACGTCGTGCAGGCGGTAGTTCACCGGGCGGGTGAAACGGCCCAGCGCCTTCTGCTCGGCGATGTACGCACCGAGGTAATCGGCGTATTCGGCACGATCGGACGCACTCTCCAGTTCCGCCCAGTACTGCATCCACACGCACTCGGATTCGACCAGGCCCTTGAAGCCAGGCCCCGAGCTGCTACTGCAGTCGATGCTGCCGTTGACGCCCATCTCTCGCGCCACGGCGGTGCGGAACGGCATGAACACGTCTTCGCTCGTGCCGTACTGGTTGTCGCCGATCAGGCGATAGAACTTCGGCACCGGATTCCACGTGTCGACGACGCCGATCACCGAGTAATCGAACTCGCCGATCCGGATGGACTTGCCGACCGGGTCCGCGTCTTCGCCGAAGATGCGCTCGGACAGGCTGCGGCCGATCACGACCACGGACGCGCCCTTCGCGTCTTCCTCGACGCTCCACGGCTGGCCGTACAGGAACGGCACGTCGAACATCGCGAAGAAGTCGCGGCCGACGGCGACGCCGTCGCTGAAGAACGGCGGCAGGTCGCTGCGCCCGGAATCGATCGCCGGGCCGATGCCGTAGATCGGCGCCTGGCGGACGCCCCGGCCCTGCTCCCAGAGCGCCATCGCATCGGTGTAGCTCACCTGCGCCGGCGGTTCGCCGTCGTCGTTCAGTTCCGTGCCGGGGCCGTTGTCGAGCCGTGGCACGAACAGGCGGTCGGACTTGTGCGGGATCGGATCGCCGGACATGCCGTGCAGCAGCGTCAGCGTGGTCATGCTCGCGGCGACGCCGACCGACAGCGTCAGCACCATCAGCGTCGTCAGCACCGGATTGCGGCGCAGGCTGCGGAAGCCCAGGGCCAGGTAGTAGCGGAACATGGCGGCCTCCTCAGGCGTGGGTGCTGGCGGCCGCGACGGCGGCGAGGCTGCGTGCGGTCTCGTGCGTCAGGTCGGACACCTGGCCGTCGATGATGTGCACGTTGCGGT
>CBIHMN010000270.1:0-3607 GCA_966211005.1 uncultured Arenimonas sp. | reverse complement strand
GGTGGCGAGTCCTACGGCGGCGGCCGCTCCGGCGGCTCCGCGCCGCCGTCCCGCGTCGACGATCCGTTCCCGGACGACGACATCCCGTTCTGACCACGGACGCCTGTGATGCAGACGTGGTTCGTGACCGGCGGCGCCGGTTTCATCGGTGGCAACTTCGTGCTCGACGCGGTCGCGTCGGGCCTTCGCGTGGTCAATCTCGACGCGCTGACGTACGCGGGGAACCGCGACACGCTCGCCGCGCTGGACGGTGACGACCGCCATCTCTTCGTGCAGGGCGACATCGGCGACCGCGACCTCGTCGCGTCGCTGCTGGCGCGCCATCGCCCGACGGCGATCGTCAATTTCGCCGCCGAGAGCCACGTCGACCGCTCGATCGACGGGCCGGCGGCATTCGTGCAGACCAACGTCGTCGGCACGCTGGGGCTGCTGGAGGCCGCGCGCGACTACTGGAAGGCGCTGGAAGGCGACGCCAAGGACCGTTTCCGCTTCCTGCACGTGTCCACCGACGAGGTCTACGGCTCGCTCGGCGAGACCGGCCGCTTCAGCGAAACCACGCCCTACGCGCCGAACTCGCCCTATTCGGCGTCGAAGGCCGCGTCCGACCACCTCGTGCGCGCGTTCCACCACACGTACGGCCTGCCGGTGCTGACGACGAACTGCTCGAACAACTACGGGCCGTACCAGTTCCCGGAAAAGCTCGTCCCGCTGATCATCCAGAAGGCGCTCGCCGGCGAGCCGCTGCCGGTGTACGGCGACGGCCGCAACGTGCGCGACTGGCTGTTCGTGAAGGACCATTGCAGCGCGATCCGGCGGGTGCTCGACGCCGGGCGCGTCGGCGAAACGTACAACGTCGGCGGCGACGCCGAGCGCGAGAACCTGCATGTCGTGAAGACGATCTGCGCGCTGCTCGACGAGCGCCGGCCGCGCGCCGACGGCGCGAAGCGCGAATCGCAGATCACCTTCGTGCGCGACCGCCCGGGCCACGACCGCCGCTACGCGATCGACGCCACGAAGATCCAGTCCGAACTCGGCTGGGCGCCGGCCGTCAGTTTCGAGCAGGGCATCGCCGCGACGGTCGACTGGTACCTGGCCAACACCGCGTGGGTCGAACGCGTGCTGGACGGCAGCTACCGCCTCGAACGCATCGGCACGGAGGCCTGACATGCAGCGCAAGGGCATCATCCTCGCCGGCGGTTCGGGCACCCGGCTGTATCCGCTCACGCAGTCGATCAGCAAGCAGCTGCTGCCGGTCTACGACAAGCCGATGATCTATTACCCGCTCAGCGTGCTGATGCTGGCGGGCATCCGCGACGTGCTGATCATCAACACGCCGCACGAGCAGGCGCTGTTCCGGCGCCTGCTCGGCGACGGCTCGCAGTGGGGCATGCGGATCGAGTACGCGGTGCAGCCGAGCCCGGACGGGCTGGCGCAGGCGTTCCTGATCGGCCGCGAGTTCCTCGCCGGTGCGCCGAGCTGCCTGGTGCTCGGTGACAACATCTTCCACGGCACCGGCCTGACCGAACTGCTGTCACGCGCCGACGCGCGCGCGCACGGCGCCACCGTGTTCGGCTACTGGGTGCGGGATCCGGAGCGTTACGGCGTCGCCGAGTTCGACGCGGCCGGCAAGGTGGTCGGGCTCGAGGAAAAGCCGGTGACGCCGAAATCCCACTACGCGGTGACCGGCCTTTATTTCTACGACGGGCGGGCACCGGAATTCGCGGCGTCGCTGGTGCCGTCGCCGCGCGGCGAGCTGGAAATCACCGACCTCAACCGCTGCTACCTCGCCGAAGGCGCGCTGCAGCTGGAGCAGCTCGGTCGCGGCTATGCGTGGCTCGACACCGGCACGCACCGCTCGCTGCTGGAAGCGTCGAACTTCATCGAGACGATCGAGGCGCGGCAGGGCCTGCGCGTGTGCTGTCCCGAGGAGATCGCGTGGGGCAACGGCTGGATCGACGACGCGCAGCTGCTGGCGCTGGCCGCGCCGCTCGCGAAGAACGGCTACGGCGAATACCTGCAGTCGCTGGTGGTGCGCGGGGTCGTGAAGTGAAGGTGTCCGACGTCGGCCTGCCCGGCTGCCTGCTGCTGGAACCGCGCGTCTTCGGCGACAGCCGCGGGTATTTCTACGAGTCGTTCAACCACGACAAGCTCGCCGCGCACGGCCTGCAGCCGGCGTTCGTGCAGGGCAACGTGTCGCGCTCGGCGCGCGGCGTGCTGCGCGGCCTGCACTACCAGTGGCCGAATCCGCAGGGCAAGTACATCAGCGTGCTCGAAGGCGAGGTCTACGACGTCGCCGTCGACATCCGCCGCGGTTCGCCCACGTTCGGCCGGCATGCGGCGGTGGTGCTGTCGGCGGAGAACAAGCGCCAGTTCTGGATCCCCGAGGGCTTCGCGCACGGCTTCGTCGTGCTCAGCGAGCATGCCGTGTTCAGCTACCTGTGCACGCGCACCTACGACGCGGCCGCCGACGCCGGCATCCGCTGGAACGACGCGGCGCTGGCGATCGACTGGCCGGTCGCCGAACCGTCGCTTTCCGAAAAGGACGCGAAGGCACCCTTCCTCGCCGAGGTGCCGCCGGAGCGGCTGCCGGCGTACGTGCCGTGAGCATCCTGCTGTTCGGCGGCGACGGGCAGGTCGGCCGCGAACTGCGGCGCACGCTCGCCGGCTCCGGTGAGCTCGTCGTGGCGACCAGGGAAGGGGCCCCGACGCCACGGGCGACCGCCCGGGCCGCCGATTTCGAGGACCCCGCAAGCCTCGCGGCGCTGGTCCGCGAGATCGCACCCGCCGTCGTCGTCAACGCCGCCGCCTACACCGCGGTCGACCAGGCCGAACGGGAACCGGAGCGCGCGTACCGCGTGAATGCCGCGGCGCCCGCCGCGCTGGCGGCGGCGTGCCGCGTCACCGGTTCGAGGCTCGTGCACTTCTCGACGGATTACGTCTTCGACGGCGCGGCGTCGCGGCCGTATCGCGAGGACGACGCCACGGCGCCGCTCGGCGTTTACGGTCGCAGCAAGCTCGACGGCGAGAACGCGATCCGCGATTCGGGCTGCGACCACATGATCTTCCGGCTGTGCTGGGTGTATGCCCCGCGTGGCCGCAATTTCCTGCTGACGATGCTGCGGCTGGCGGCCGAACGCGACACGCTGCGCGTGGTCGCCGACCAGATCGGTTCGCCGACCCCCGCGCACCGCATCGCGGAGGCGACCGCGGCCGCGCTGGCCGCCCCGGCGCGCAGCGGCACGTGGCACCTGGCGGCATCGGGCTCGACGTCGTGGCACGGATTCGCCGAGGCGATCGTCACGCAGGCGACCGCCGCGGGCCTGCTGTCCACGGCGCCGCGCGTCGAGGCGATCGACACGGCGCAGTT
The DNA here is from genome assembly GCA_966211005.1 of uncultured Arenimonas sp. Taxonomy (GTDB): domain Bacteria; phylum Pseudomonadota; class Gammaproteobacteria; order Xanthomonadales; family Xanthomonadaceae; genus Arenimonas. Next base: position 240 of record CBIHMN010000270.1, on the reverse strand, counting down.
CCCGACGCCGGCCCGCCGCCCCGCGTACTCCGTACTGGACACCACGCGGCTGCACGACGATTTCGGCATCCGCCTGCCCGACTGGCGCGACGGGCTGCGGGAAACGCTGGAAGCGCTGCGCGGCGAGGCCTGACGTCGGGTCCGGCCCGCGACGCGGTGTCGCGGCGGTCGGCTGGCTTCACCGGAGCGGGGTGCCTACCATGGCGATTCCGTTCCCGCGAAGGTATCGCCCATGTCCCG
>CBIHMN010000269.1:0-3613 GCA_966211005.1 uncultured Arenimonas sp. | reverse complement strand
CGTTCCGCGGCCGCGAGCCGGAACCGGAGGCGCTGCTGCGCAGCTACGGCCTGGTAGCGTGAGGTTCGATCCGGCCGAAGCCTGACTCGCGGGCTTCGTCCAGCTCCCCGTCGAGCCGTTGCACCACCGTCGGCAGCGTTTCCCCGCGGATGCAGTACACGCGCTCGCCGACGACTTCGAAGTCGGCTGCGGGAAAACGCTCGCGAATGCCGTGGGCGCTCATCCCGTCGGTGCGCCCGAAGGCCAGATCGCCGGCGAATTCGACCGGCTCCACGTGTTCGTACGGATTGCATGCACCCCAGCCGCCGTCGACGGTCGGCCAGACGGCCTCGCCGAGTCCTCCGGGCATGATCCATCCATCTTCCGTCTGCCGCAGGTACAACACCGCCCAGCGACCCGGTGCCCAGGATTCGGTCCAGCCCGTGGCGAGGAATTCGTACTCGACTTCATCGACGCCTTCGATCGGCATGACGACGCGATAGCGTGCCCGCACACGGAGGTCATCCTCACCGCAGACATCGTCGTCCGGCGTGCCGTCCTCGTTCCAGTCGTCGAGCGTGTCGGAAGGCTTGACGAGAAGGACGCAGTCGATCCGTTCGAACGCGGTCTGTTCGCCGACGAACACTGCGATGCGGTCCGACGTCGGGACGAAAACGTCTGACGGCGCCGTGCCGGCCGCTGCCGCGGCGACGAGTAACCATGCAGGCGTCATTCGCCACCCGCCAGTGCCGGCAGCGCGGCCTTCAGTGTCGGATGGCGGTTCGCCATGAACGGCGCGATCCGCGCCACCGGTACGCCGCGCGTGCAGACGATCTCGTCGCCCACGCGGGCGTGCCATCGCGGATCGTGGAGCTCGCCCCACGCGTCGCGCGACAGCCGTGCGGTCTCGTCGACCACGAGCGTCGGCTCGAACACGATGTCTTCCAGCGGCGGCGCGTTCGCGTCTTCCTCGTAGACTGGTCCGCAGCTCGCGAAGCTACCGCCGGCGGCGGGATGGACCGACACGTCCTGATACTTGACCAGCATGAAGCCATCATCGGTCTTCTCGAGAAAAACCAGCGCATGGCGCGATTGCCCGAACGGAACCATCGGCGCATGTTCCGCGACGCTGAATTCGATCTCCGCTCCCGGTGGCACGCCGTGGACCCATTCGGCCACGCGGTATCGCGCCTTGTGCCAACGGTCGAAGACCCAGCAGTCGTCGCCGCAGTCCATCGTGTCGTCCTCGTAGGACAGCTGCTCGCCGACGAACACGACCAGTTCGCCGGCTTCGCCGGGGTCGCTCGAACGGGCCATCACCACCGAGAACCCATTGGCCGGAAAGCTTGCTGCGGCGCACGCCACGAGCGTGAGTGCCAATACAACGTGGACGGTCCGGTTCATCGCCACCCCCTGCGGCGCGATTAGGCCGTCGTTCCCGGTACCCTGTCCAGCGCCCTATGCCATCGCATCACGCCTTCGCCCGCATGCTGTCTTCCCGCTCGCCGGACCGCACCGCATAGATGACCGAACTCCGCCGCCTCTCGCTGATCATCGCCACCGCGCTGTTCATCGAGAACTTCGATTCGACGGCGATCGCCACCGCGCTGCCGGCGATGGCCGCCGACCTCGGCACGGAGCCCATCGCGCTCAAGCTCGCGCTGACGGCCTACCTGATCGCGCTCGCGGTGTTCATTCCGATCAGCGGCTGGGTCGCCGACCGCTTCGGCGCGAAGCGCACTTTCGTCGCGGCGATCGCGGTGTTCCTGCTCGGCTCGATCGCGTGCGCGGCCAGCGGCTCGCTGGCGCAGATCGTCGCCGCGCGCTTCCTGCAGGGGAGCGGCGGCGCGCTGATGGTGCCGGTCGGCCGGCTCGTGCTGCTGCGCACGGTGCCGAAGGCCGAACTGGTCGCGGCGCTGAGCTGGCTGACGATACCGGCGCTGATCGCGCCGATCGTCGGGCCTCCCGTCGGCGGCGCGATCGCGACCTATTCGGACTGGCGCTGGATCTTCCTGATCAACATCCCGATGGCAGCACTCGGCATGTGGCTCGGCTGGCGTCACGTGCCGGACCTGCGGTCGCCGGTGAAACCGCTGGACTGGCTCGGGTTCGCGCTTTCGGGCGGCGGGCTGGCGCTGGCGCTGTTCGGGTTCTCGACGCTCGGCCGGCACCTGCTGTCGACATCGGTCGCCGCCGGCACGCTGGTCGCCGGCCTGCTCGCGCTGGGGGGCTACTGGCTGCACGCGCACCGGCACCCGCATCCGCTGATCGACCTGTCCCTGTTCCGCTGCCCGACGTTCCGCGCCGGCGTCGTCGGCGGCTCGGTGTTCCGCATCGGCGTCGGCGCGACGCCGTTCCTGCTGCCGATGATGCTTCAGCTCGGCTTCGGCATGACGCCGCTCGCCTCGGGCCTGCTCACGTTCGCCAGTGCCGCCGGCGCGATGTTCATGAAGACGATCGCGTCGCGCGTGCTGCGTCGCTTCGGCTTCCGCGACGTGCTGCTGTGGAACGGCGCGCTGGCGCTGGTGATGCTCGCCGCGTTCGGACTGTTCCGCGCGGCGACGCCGGCGGCGGTGATCTTCGCCGTGCTGCTGGTCACCGGCTTCTTCCGCTCGCTGCAGTTCACCAGTCTCAACGCGATCGCGTATGCCGACATCGAATCGCCGCGGATGGGCCACGCCAGCAGCCTGGCCGGAATGATGCAGCAGTTCTCGCTCGCGCTCGGTGTCGCGATCGGCGGCTACGCGCTGCTCGCCGCGGAGGCGATGGCCGGCGTGCCGCAGACGCATGCGCTGGCGTTCGGCGGCGCGTTCGCGATCGTCGCGCTGCTGTCGGCGCCGTCACTGGTGTTCTTCGGCAAGCTGCGGCCGGATGCCGGCGCGCAGGTGTCCGGCAAGGCCGAGCCCGGGCACGAGGTCGTCGAGCCGAAGGCGGAGCAGCGGCCGGCGACGTGAAACGCCGGTCGCGCGGAGTCAGAGGCGATGCTGCCTGAAGAATCCGCCGATCGCGTCCAGCGTGCGCGCGATGCCCGCATCGTCGACATCGAGATGCGTCGCGAGCCGCAGGCGCGGCCCGCGTCCCGCCGCGACCAGCACGCCATGCGCGCGCAGGTGGTCCGCCAGCGCGCCCTGCAGTCCCTCCGGCACCGTGACGAACACGAGGTTGGTATGCGCGCCGTCGATGACGAGGCCGGGAATCGCGCGCAGCGCGGCCGCGAGTGCGGCGGCACGCCGGTGGTCGTCGGCGAGGCGCTCGACATGGTGGTCGAGCGCATGCAGGCCCATCGCCGCGAGGATGCCCGCCTGCCGCCAGCCGCCGCCGAGCACCTTGCGCCAGCGGCGCGCCCTGCCGATCACCTCGTCGCTGCCGAGCAGCACCGAACCGACCGGCGCGCCGAGGCCCTTGCTCAGGCAGACCGACACGCTGTCGAAATGTCGCGCGATCTCCCGCGCCGGTACGCCGCCTGCGATCGCGGCGTTGAACAGCCGCGCGCCGTCGAGGTGGTAGGCGAGGCCGTGCGCGCGCGCGAACGCACCGGCGTCGGCGAGATAGGGCAGCGGCAGCGGCCGGCCATGCCACGTGTTCTCGAGCGCGAGCAGGCGCGTGCGCGCGAAATGCGGGTCGCCGGCGGGTT
>CBIHMN010000268.1:0-3627 GCA_966211005.1 uncultured Arenimonas sp. | reverse complement strand
GTCCTGGATCATCCGGGTGAGGATCCCTTCGGTGACGACCTCGACGCGCGTGCGCGACGACACCCTGGCTTCGAAACGGATCCGGTAGCCGACCGTCTCGCCCGGTGCTTCGCCGAGCTGCCGCGCCATGTACGCCGCCGCCGACCGCGCGGCGACGCGCCGCGGCTCGAGCACGACGATCTTCCCGTCGCCGCGCCAGCGCGCATCGAGCAGCGCGAGTGGCACCTGGGTCGTCTTGCCGGCGCCGGGAGGCGCTTCGAGCACGAGCCGCGGCTGGGCGTCGAGGCTGCGGAGAATGTCGGGCAGCAGCGGCGAGATGGGGAGCACGGGGGAAAAGGCCGATATCGATCAGGGGATATACGTGATAGTGAAGCACCGCGCCCCCACTATCACGTATCTCCCCTATCCCGAATCCGCTCTTCCATGAACCTCGTCGACATCGGCGCCAACCTCACCCACGAATCCTTCGACCACGACCGAGATGCGGTGCTCGCGCGGGCACGCGCGGCCGGTGTCGCGCAGCTGGTCGTCACCGGCGCCAGCCGCGAGGGCTCGCCGAAGGCGCTCGAACTCGCGCGCGCGCACCCGGGCGTGCTGTACGCGACCGCCGGCGTGCATCCGCACCACGCGGCCGAATACACCGCCGAGGCCGATGCCGAGATGCGCGCGCTGGTCGTGCGGCCGGAAGTGGTGGCGGTCGGCGAATGCGGGCTGGACTACTTCCGCGATTTCTCGCCGCGCCCGGCGCAGCGCCGGGCGTTCGAGCGCCAGCTCGACATCGCGGTCGACACCGGCAAGCCGCTGTTCCTGCACCAGCGCGATGCGCACGCCGATTTCGTCGCGATCCTGCGCCAGTACGAAGGCCGCATCGCGCCGGCGGTCGTGCACTGTTTCACCGGCACCAAGGCCGAGTGTTTCGAATGCCTCGACCACGGCTGGCATATCGGCATCACCGGCTGGCTCTGCGACGAGCGGCGCGGCGCACACCTGCGCGAGTTCGTGAAAGACATTCCCGCCGACCGGCTGATGGTGGAAACGGACGCGCCCTACCTGTTGCCGCGTACGGTGCGGCCGCTGCCCTCGCACCGGCGCAACGAACCGATGTACCTCGCGCACATCGTCGAGGAACTCGCGCGCGACCGCGGCGAACCCGTCGAGACCACGGCGGCCGCGACCACGGCCACCGCGCGCGCGTTCTTCCGGTTACCGGGCTGAGGGGCAGCCCCGGGCGGCACGGTTCAGGCGACGGTGCCCGCGTCCTTCTTGCCGAAGAACTTCTTGCCGATCGCCGCGGCGCCGAACAGCCCGATGGCGATCAGCTTCCAGAACTTCGCGAGCACCAGGCCGAGTTTCGCGAACAGGCCCGCTTTCGCCGCGAGGCCTCCGCCGACCAGCGCCGCCAGCCCGTAGGCCGCCGTGCGGTCGCCTTCCTGGTAGTCGGCATAGGTGAGGCCGGGGTTGAAGGTCGCCATCTGCAGCACGTCGTCCATCGCCGCGTTGACGCGCGCCAGGTCGTCGATGTCGGCGACCGCGTTCATGCTCAGGAAACCTTCGCGGCCGAGCACGCGGATGTCGTAGTTCAGCGTGCCGCCTTCGTTGCCGGCGAACTGGATGTGCTGCGCCCAGTGCAGCCGCTTGTGGGTGGCGTCGTAGCGCGGCGCCTGGGCCCAGCCGATCAGCTCGGAGGTCGGGTAGCCCTGTTCGGCGAGGTACTCGTTCGAGTCCAGCGTCTGCTGCTGCATTTCCTCCAGCAGTTCGTCATAGTCGATCTCGGCGGCGTCCTCGTCCGACACGTAGCCTTCGTCGCTGTAGGTGAGTACGACGGCCCAGCTGTGTTCGCTGCCGAGCGGCTCGGCGTCCGGCACCAGCAGGCCCAGCACGGAATCGTCTTCCGGATTGCCCCAGTAGTCCTCGAGCACGGCGCGGGCATCGGCCTTGTCGAGGAAGCGGAAGCCGTCGGTGACGTTCAGGCTGGCCTTGGCGGACGGCAGCACGACCACGCCGTCGCGGTAATCGAGGCCCGCGAGGAATTCCTCCTCGGACGACTGGGCGCCGGCGGCGCCCGCGGACAACAGCAGCGCCGCGACGGCGGCGCGAACCAGCGACTTCATCGGATTTCCCCTGGAAGAAACCGCACCCCTGCGGCTTCGGGCGATTCTGGGCATCGGCCCGGGTGCGCGCAAGCGGGGGCCGGGCGGCTCAGCTGCGCAGTCCGACGCCCCGCTTCAGCAGCCACAGGCCCAGCGCGCCGAGCGCGACGACGAAGAACGCCATCAGCCCGAACGCGATGCCGACGGGCACGTCGCTGGTACCGAGCAGCCCGTAGCGGAACGCGTTCACCATGTAGAAGATCGGGTTCAGCCGCGTCGCCGTTTCCGCCCACGCCGGCAGCAGCGTCACCGAATAGAACACGCCGCCGAGATAGGTGAGCGGCGTCAGGATGAACGTCGGCACGATCGCGATGTCGTCGAACTTCTTCGCGTACACCGCGTTGACGAAACCGGCGAGCGAGAAGATCGTCGCGCCGAGCAGCACCGTCGCGAGCGTCACCAGCGGATGCGGGATCTGCACGCGCGTGAACAGCATCGCGATGCACAGCACGATCGCGCCGACCATCACGCCGCGCAGCACGCCGCCGGCGACGTAGCCGCCGAGGATCACCCAGTTCGGCATCGGGCTGACCAGCAGTTCCTCGACGTGGCGGCCGAACTTCGCGCCGAAGAAGCTCGACGAGATGTTGCCGTACGCGTTCTGGATCACCGACATCATCACCAGGCCGGGGACGATGAAGTCCATGTAGCTGATGCCGTCCATCGTGCCGATGCGGCTGCCGATCAGGTTGCCGAAGATCAGGAAATACAGCGTCATCGTGATCGCCGGCGGCACCAGCGTCTGCGCCCAGATGCGCAGGATGCGCGCGACTTCGCGGCGCGCGACCGTGCGCAGGGCGACGAGGTTCGGTGTGGCGCTCATGCCTGCACCTGCCCGGTCATCCGCACGAACAGTTCCTCGAGGCGGTTGGTCTTCGTGCGCATCGAGCGCACGCGGATGCCGGCGTCGCCGAGGGCCGCGAACACGCGGTTGAGGTCCATTTCGCGCGGCATCTCCAGGTCGAGCGTGTGGTCGTCGGTGGCGACGAGCGTCGCGCCGGGGATCGCCGGCAGCGCCGCGGGCAGCCGGCCGTCGATGTCGAACAGGAAGCCTTCGACGTCGAGCTTGGCCAGCAGCGTCTTCATCGGGCCCTGCTCGATGATGCGACCGCGATCGATGATCGCGAGGTTGCGGCACAGGTTCTCCGCTTCCTCGAGGTAATGCGTCGTCAGGATCACCGTCGTGCCGGCGGCATTGACCTCGCGCAGCGTCTTCCACATGCCGCGCCGGATCTCGATGTCGACGCCGGCCGTCGGTTCGTCGAGGATCAGCAGCCGTGGCCGCGTCATCATCGCGCGGGCGATCATCAGCCGGCGCTTCATGCCGCCCGACAGCGTGCGCGACATCGTCCGCGCCTTGTCCCGCAGCTGCGCGCGCGCCAGTTCCTCGTCGGCGCGGGCGCAGGCCTCGTCGCGCGGGATGCCGTAGAACCCGGCGTAGTTCACCAGGATGTCGTACGGCGTCTCGAACATGTTG
>CBIHMN010000267.1:0-3630 GCA_966211005.1 uncultured Arenimonas sp. | reverse complement strand
ATCATGGATGCGCCCCTCGTCGGCGCGGCGACGGGCCGGCGCGAGTCCGGATGATACGCCGCGGCGTGAAGACGCCGGGCCCCGCGTCTGGCGAAGGCTCCCGGCTGCGGTTATCGTCCGACCGGGCGTACGAGGCGACGGACGGGCGATGGGGATTGCTCGCAGGCACCGGTTCGGCGGACACCGCTGGCGGATCGCCACGACGGTGCTGCTGGTGCTGTCCGGCGCGGCGTCCGCGATGGCCCCACCGGCGGCGCCGGCGCCCGGCGTCGAGCCCGATCCGGCCGCCGGGGAGCGCATGCGCGAACATGCCGCGGCCTTCGTCGACTCGCTTTCACCGTGGCTGGCGGCATCGGCCGTCGCCGGCCCGACCGCCGAACTCCGCTGGCGCGCGCGGCACGCGACCCTGGCGACGGCCGCGCGCAGCCCCGGCGCCGTCGCGCACTGGCAACGGGTGGTCGCCACCGCCCGCGCGTCGCGGGCGCACCGGATACGTCGGCAGGCGCTGTCGGCGCTGAGCAACATCGGCTACCGCGGCGGCGACCTCGCGCTGACGCGGCGCGTCGAGGAGGAATCGCTCGCCGACGCGCGCCGCATCGGCGACCGGCGCGAGGAAGCCGATTCGCTGCAGGACCTCGGACTGGTGTTCACGGTGACCGGCGAACCGGACCGGGCCGAGGAGCATCTGCGCGCCGCGATCGCGATCTGGAAGACGCTCGACGTGCCGATGGGCCTCGCCCGCGGCATGCGCGGGCTGGCACGCGTGCAGGAAATGAAGGGCCGCTATCCGCAGGCGCTGGAACAGCATGTCGGTGCGCTCGAGCTGATGCTCCGGCACGGCACGCCGATCGAGCAGTCCGAAAGCTACTACTCGCTGTCGCGGCTGTTCCTGAACCTGGAGGACGCCGAAGCCGGACTGCGCGCCGTCGACGAGGCGATCCGCCTGATGGGCGCGACGCCGCCCGATTTTCCGCTGGGGCTGAATCTCGCGACGCGCAGCCAGCTGCTGCGGATGGCCGGACGCGTCGACGAGGCGGTGGCCGACGGACTGGGCGCGGTCGCGGCGTTCGAGCGCACCGGCAGCGGCACCGGCGTCGCCATCGGCCAGCTCGCGCTCGGCCAGGCGCGGGTGCTCGACGGGGCGGCGGAGGAAGGGCTGGCGCTCCTGGCCGCCGGCGAGGCCGGCGCGCGCGCCGGGGGCGAGGCGACGCTGCTGGGCGACCTGCTTCTCGCGCGCGGCGCGATGCTGGCGCACGTCGGGCGCCCCGCCGACGCGATCGTGCCGCTCGAGGCGGCGATGGCCATCGGCGACGAACTCGGGCTGGATCATCTTCGCCAGAACGTCGCGCTGCAGCTCGAGGCCGCCCATGCGGCGCTCGGGCGCCCCGAACAGGCCCTGCAGTGGAGTCGGCGCGCATTCGAATACCGCGGTCGCTTGACCTCGCTCGGCGATCTCGCCGAACTCGGGCAGGAAACGCTCGACAGCCCCGCGGTCGCCGCGCGCTCGCGTTTCATGGCGCTCGAGGCCGCGCCCGCGTCGCGGGCGACCGCGACGGACCCGGCCACGTCCGTCGTGCCGGCCGCCTTCGACGGCGTCGAACCGCTGTCGCGCTGGTGGCTGCTGGCGCTGCCGTCGCTGGTGCTGTTGTGGGGGCTGGTGCGGGTGCTGCGGTCCGCGCGGCGCCTGCACGCCGAGAAGGAATCGATCGCGCGCCGGCAGCACGAGCTGGAAACGGTCAACCACGACCTGCGCACGCAGTCGGCGCGGCTGCAGCGCCAGGTCGCGGTCGATGCGCTGACCGGCGCGATGACGCGCGCCGCGTTCGCCGCCGAACTGGACGCCACGCTGAAATTCGCCGCCGCGCAGGACCGGCCGCTCGCGCTGCTGGTGTTCGACCTCGACCGCTTCAAGGCGATCAACGACCAGCACGGGCACCTGGCCGGCGACGCCGCGCTGCGGCTCGTCGCCGGCGTCGTGCGCGAGAAGCTGCGCAGCCAGGACCTGTTCGGTCGCTTCGGCGGCGACGAATTCCTGGTCGCCGTGCCCGGGATGGACGGGGCGGCCGCCGAAGGGCTCGGCGAGGCGATCCGCTTCGAGATCGTCTGGCGCGCGCCCGACCAGCAACCGCCGATGCCGGACCTGTCGATCAGCGTCGGGCTGGCGATCGCCGATCCCGGCCGCGGCTACGACGCCGAATCGCTGTTCCGGCGCGCCGACGGCGCGCTCTATCGCGCCAAGCGCGGCGGCCGCAACCGCGTCGTCGCCGACGACCCGCAGGCGGCCGGCACGGCCGTGCCGGACGACCGCGCGCCGCGCCAGTGGACGATCGCGCTGCCGGACTAGGGCATCGGGCCTGAAGGCCCTCCCGCCACCGGTAGAATGGCCGGCTCCCGGAACGTCGAGCCGCACGCATGACCGAACCCGCCCGCCCCGCCTTCCACGGTTTCGAGCAGATCCCGCTGCGCGAGTACGCCGAACGCGCCTACCTGGACTATTCGATGTACGTGGTGCTGGACCGGGCGCTGCCGTTCGTCGGCGACGGCCTGAAGCCGGTGCAGCGCCGCATCATCTACGCGATGAGCGAACTCGGCCTGGCCTCGACCGCCAAGCCGAAGAAGTCCGCGCGCACCATCGGCGACGTCATCGGCAAGTTCCACCCGCACGGCGACAGCGCCTGCTACGAGGCGATGGTGCTGATGGCGCAGCCGTTCTCGTACCGCTACCCGCTGGTCGAGGGCCAGGGCAACTTCGGCTCCAGCGACGACCCCAAGTCGTTCGCGGCGATGCGCTACACCGAATCCAAGCTGACCCCGATCGCCGAGGTCCTGCTGGGCGAGCTCGCCCACGGCACGGTCGACTGGGACCCGAATTTCGACGGCACCCTCGAAGAACCCTCGTGGATGCCGGCGCGGCTGCCGCACCTGCTGCTCAACGGCACCACCGGCATCGCCGTCGGCATGGCCACCGACGTGCCGCCGCACAACCTCAATGAAGTCGTCAGCGCCGCGGTGCGGCTGCTCGACGATCCCGACGCGAGCGTGCGCGACCTGTGCGAGCACGTGCGCGGGCCGGACTACCCGACCGGTGCCGAGATCATCACGCCGGCGGGCGACCTCGCCGCGATCTACGAGACGGGCGGCGGCAGCGTCCGCGCGCGCGCGACGTGGACGCGCGAGCACGCCAACGTCGTGATCACGAACCTGCCCTACCAGGTGTCGCCGTCGAAGATCATGGAGCAGGTCGCGCAGCAGATGCGCGCCAAGAAGCTGCCGTGGCTCGAGGACATCCGCGACGAGTCCGACCACGAGAATCCCGTGCGCCTGGTGCTCGTGCCGCGCAGCAATCGCGTCGACGTCGAAGGCCTGATGGGCCATCTGTTCGCGACGACCGATCTGGAGAAGAGCTTCCGCGTCAATTTCAACATCATCGGCCTGGACGGACGGCCGCGCGTGCGCGACCTGAAGTCGTTCCTGTCGGAGTGGCTGGAATTCCGCACCGACACCGTCGCGCGGCGGCTGCGGCACCGGCTCGACCGCGTCGAGCGGCGCCTGCACCTGCTCGAAGGCCTGCTGGTCGCGTTCCTCAACCTCGACGAGGTGATCCGCATCATCCGCTCCGAGGACGACCCG
>CBIHMN010000266.1:0-3631 GCA_966211005.1 uncultured Arenimonas sp. | reverse complement strand
TGTTCCCCGGCTTCGCCGTCGCCCCGAAGGGCTGGTGCAGCGCCTGGGCCAAAAAGGCCTGAAGCCGCCCGGTTCGCACCCGGTGAGACAGGCCCGCCGCTAAACTCCCGGCAGTCGCCTCACCGGATCCCGCCTTGTCCCCATTCGCCGCTTTCCTGCTCGGCCTCCTCGCCGGCCTCGCCGTCGCGGGCGCCGCATCGCTGTGGATCACGCGCCGCAAGGTCATCGTCGCCGAGGCGGCGGCGCGCGCCGCCGGCCGCGCCGAGCTCGAACCCGACATCGCCGCGCTGCATACGCAACGCCAGGCCCTCGGCGAAACACGCGTGGAACTGCAGCGTCGGCTGGATGCCGCCGACGCCGAACTGCGCACCACGCGCGCCGCCCGCGAGGCCGCCGAAACACGCGCCGCCGCCGCCGCGGCCCGGCTGCAGGAGCAGCAACAGCCGGCCGACCAGCGGTACCGGGATCTGGAGGAAGCCCGCGAACGGCTGAAGACCGAATTCCAGGCGCTCGCGGCCGAGATCCTCGAAGACAAGTCGAAACGCTTCGGCGAACAGAACGTGGTGCAGATCGGCCAGCTGCTGAATCCGCTTCGCGAGCAGCTCGGCGATTTCCGCAAGGTCGTCACCGAAACGTACGAGAAGGAAGGCCGCGAACGCGTCACGCTGCAGGCCGAGCTCAAGCAGCTGTTCGAACTCAACCGCCAGCTCGGCGACGAGGCCGGGAATCTCACCCGCGCGCTCACCAGCGACAACCGCACGCAGGGGTACTGGGGCGAACTCAAGCTCGAGCGCCTGCTCGAATCGGCGGGTCTCGAGAAGGGTGCTCAGTACCTCACGCAGGAAAGTTTCCGCGACGAGGCCGGCGACCGCTATCGCCCCGATGCGCTGCTGCTGCTTCCCGAAGACCGCCACATCGTCATCGACGCCAAGGTCGCGCTGCTGGACTACCAGCGTGCCTGCGATCCGCTGGCCGGCGACGAACGCGAGGCGTGCCTCGCCCGGCACGCGGCGGCGCTGCGCAATCACGTGAAACAGTTGGGCGAGAAGGACTACAGCCGGCTGCACGGGCTCACCAGCCCCGACCTCGTGCTGATGTTCGTGCCGGTCGAGGCGGCCTTCCTCGAGGCGCTGCGCCGAGATCCGGACCTGTACGACTTCGCGTTCGCGAAGAAGATCATCCTCGTCGGCCCCGGCAACCTGCTGGCGTCGCTGCGGCTGGTCGCGCAGATCTGGCGGACGGAAGCGCAGAACGCCAATGCGAAGGCGATCGCCGAGCGCGGCGCGGCGCTTTACGACAAGTTCGTCGGTTTCATCGACGACCTCGGCAAGGTGGGGGACGCGCTCAAGCGTGCGCAGAACGCCCACGACGATGCGCTGCGCAAGCTCTCGAGAGGCCCGGGCAATCTCGCCCGGCAGGCGGAGATGCTGCGCAAGCTCGGCGTCGCGCCGTCCAAGCGGCTGCCGGCATCGCTGCAGGCGGCGATCGATCCCGATGACGAGAGCGAGGCGGGGAGCGTGCCGGTCGACACGCCGGCGATCGGGGCGCCGCCAGCGGACGCCTGACCCGGCGCGGGCTGTTAGGCTGCCCCGTCCCCGGCCCGGAGCCTGTCGATGCCGATCCGCCTGTTTCTGGCCAGCCTGTTGTGGCTGGCCGCTTCCACCGCGTCGGCGCAATCGCCGTCGATCGCGCCGGTCGTGGCGCCGACACTGGCCGAGAAGATCGACGCGGCGGTACGCCCGGTTGCCGACGCCGTGTCCGGCGTCATCTTCGCGTCCGTCCGCGTCGCCGGCACCGACGACGCGCCGGTGATGTTTCCGCTGATCGTCGGCTGGCTGATCCTCGCCGGCCTGGTGTTCACGCTGTACTTCCGCTTCATCAACCTCCGCGGCTTCAGGCACGGGTTCGACCTGATACGGGGCAGATATTCGGACCCCACCTGCGCCGGAGAAGTGAGCCACTTCCGCGCGCTGACGTCGGCGGTGTCGGGCACCGTCGGCCTCGGCAACATCGCCGGTGTCGCGGTCGCGATCACGATCGGCGGCCCGGGCGCGACGTTCTGGATGGTGCTCGCCGGCTTCCTCGGCATGAGTTCGAAGTTCGTCGAATGCACGCTGGGCGTGATGTATCGCCTCGAGAAGCCCGACGGCACGATCTCCGGCGGGCCGATGTACTACCTGCGCCGCGGCATCGCCGAGAACTACCCGAGGCTGGCGCCGCTCGGCGTCGTGCTGGCCGTCGTCTTCGCGCTGTGCACGATGCTCGGCGCGATCGGCGCCGGCGCGATGTTCCAGGCGAACCAGGCGTACGCGCAGATGGCGAACGTGTCCGGTGGCGCGCTGGCGGATTCCAGCCTCGGCTTCGGCCTCGTGTATGCCGTCCTCGCGGGCATCGTGGTCATCGGCGGCATCTCGCGCATCGGCAGCGTGACCGCGCGGCTGGTGCCGGGCATGGCGGCGCTGTACCTGATCGGCGCCGCGTTCGTGATCCTCAGCAACCTCGGCCAGGTGCCGGCGGCGTTCATGGCGATCATCGACGGCGCGTTCACCGCCGAGGGCGTCGCCGGCGGCGTCGTCGGCGCGCTGATCCAGGGCTTCCGCCGCGCGGCGTTCTCGAACGAGGCCGGGCTCGGCTCGGCGGCCATCGCGCATTCGGCGGTCCGGACCCGCGAGCCGGTGACGGAAGGTTTCGTCGCGCTCTGGGAGCCGTTCCTCGACACGGTCGTGATCTGCACGATGACCGCGCTGGTGATCATCATCACGAACCAGCACGTGGTCGGCGGCGCCGACGGCGTGCAGCTGACGTCCAACGCGTTCGCGACCGTCGGCAGCTGGATGCCCTACGCGCTGGCGGTGGTCGTGCTGCTGTTCGCGTTCTCGACGACGATCACGTGGGGCTATTACGGCGCGAAGGCGTGCAGCTTCCTGTTCCGCGAATCGAAGGTCGCGCTTTACGGCTTCAAGGTGTTCTACCTCGCGGCGGCCGTCGTCGGCTGCACGATGCCGCTGGGCAGCATCGTCGACATCGCCGACGCGCTGCTGTTCATCATGGCGATCCCGAACCTGGTCGGCGTGTACCTGCTGATGCCGGTCGTGAAGCGCGAACTGCAGGGCTACCTCGCGCGGCTGAAGTCCGGCGAAATACGGCCGACCTGCTGAATCGGGCCGGCGCGGGTCTCAGCCGGTCGTCGCGCGGGCCCGCGTTCCGAACACGCGGAACAGGATCCAGCTGACCACCGCGACCGCGAATGCGCCGGCGATCATCGTCCACGGCGAAGTGAAGATCAGCAGCCCGCAGCCGAGCAGCGCGCCGATGCCGAGCGCCTTTTCGCGCAGGCCGGAGGGTTTTTCCGGCGTGCCGACGATCAGCGACAGCCCGGCGGCGAAGTAGGCGAGCACGATCAGCAGCGTCACCCAGCCGATCAGCGTGCCGAACTGGTCGGCGACGGTCGGGGCCAGCGTCAGGAACGCGATGCCGGTCATCGCCAGCGCGACGAACAGCAGGCCCCAGTGCGCGGCGCCGTTGCGCAGCGTGTGGCCGAACCAGCGCGGCAGGTAGCCGCGCTGCGCGGCGCGCGCGCCGGCTTCGCCGGTCACCTGCATCCAGCCGCCGAGCGTGCCGGTGGCCTTCA
>CBIHMN010000265.1:0-3633 GCA_966211005.1 uncultured Arenimonas sp. | reverse complement strand
CGGTGAAGATCGCCAGCGTGCCGAGCGGCGGCACCCCTTCGGCGGCGAGCCAGAGCGCCCACCACGTCGGCCACAGCAGCAGCAGCGTGCCGATCGGGCGGTCGCCGCGGATCAGCCGCCACCACGCCGCGCGGCGCTGTGCCCATGTCGGCGGGACGGGCTCCGGCAGCGGCTCGGCGTGGCGTTCGTAGGACATCGCGAAAGCCTAGCAGAGCGGCATTCGAACTCCGGGCCGCGACGCGTGACTTCCCGCACCCTTGATCGACGCGCCGGTGCCCCCATCGAACCCCTGCGGCCACGCGTCCGGCCGCTCCCGCCACCGACGAGGGTCACGAGCAATGAGCGCAGGTCAGGGTTCCGCCGGCAACGTCATCGCCGCCATCTGCAGTCTGATCATCCCCGGCCTCGGCCAGCTGGTGCAGGGCCGGATCATTTCCGCGCTCGTCTGGTTCGTCGTCGCCTGCATCGCGTTCGCGGTGACGTGGCTGATCACGCTGAGCCTGCTGCCGTTCGGCTGGTTCATCGTGTCGATCTTCTCGTGCATCAACGCGGCGATGTACCGGCGGGGATAGCCGCGCGCTCGCGCAGCCAGGCTTCCAGTTCGTTCGCGGGCAGCGGCCGGGCGATCAGGTAGCCCTGCGCCTGGTCGCAGCCCTGCGCGCGCAGCAGCGCCAGCGTGGCGGCGTCCTCGACGCCTTCGGCGACCACCGCCATCCCGAGTGAATGCCCGAGGCTGACCACGGCCTGCGTCAGCCCGAGCATCCGCGGCGCGACGTGCATGCGCTGCACGAACGCGCGGTCGATCTTCAGGTGCCGCACCGGGAAGCGGTGCAGGTAGCCGAGGTTCGAGAAGCCGGTGCCGAAATCGTCCACCGCCAGCGTCACCGCGTTCGCGGCGAACAGGTCGAACGTGCGCCGCAGCACGTCGGTGTCGCGCATCAGCGCCGATTCGGTGAGTTCCAGCTCCAGCCGGTCGGTCGGCCAGCCGTGCGTCGCGCAGATCGCCAGCACCTCGTCGGCGAACTGCGGGTCGCGCAGCTGCACCGCCGACACGTTCACCGCGATGCGACCGAATTCCAGCCCCTGCTCGTGCCAGCGCCGCGCCTGCGCGCAGGCCTCGCCGAGGACCCAGCGCCCGATGGCGACGATCTCGCCGCTGTCCTCGGCGATCGGAATGAACTCGACCGGGGAGCGCGCCGTCCCGTCCGGGCCGGTCCACCGCAGCAGCGCCTCGATGCCCGACACGGTGTCGTCGGCGAGGCAGAGGCCGGGCTGGTACACGAGGCTCAGCTCACCCCCCGCCAGCGCCTGCCGCAGCTCCTGCTCCAGCTTCACGCGCCGCTGCACCTTGCGGAAGAAGCTGTCGTCGTAGAACTCGAACGTGTTGCGGCCGGCGTCCTTCGCCGCGTACATCGCCGTGTCGGCGGCGCGCAGCAGCGCTTCGAGGTCGGCATTGCCCGGTCCGTGCAGCGCGATGCCGATGCTGCAGCCGATCTTCGCGTCGCCGTGCGCCAGCGTCACCGGTTCGGCGATCGCGGCGATGATCTTGCGCGCCACCACCGCCGCGTCTTCGGGGCGCTCGACGTCGCGCAGCAGCACGAGGAACTCGTCGCCGCCGAGGCGTCCGACCAGGTCGCTGCCGCGCACGCACGCGCGCAGCCGTCCGGCGATCGCCTGCAGCAACCGGTCGCCGGCCTCGTGGCCCTGCGTGTCGTTCACGTCCTTGAAGCGGTCGAGGTCGAGGAACAGCAGCGCGATCGGCGGCTCGCCGTGGCGGATCTGCGCGATCGCGTCCTCGGCGCGCCGCCGGAACAGGAAGCGGTTCGGCAGCCCGGTGAGCGTGTCGAAATGCGCGAGCTGCTCGATGCGCTCGTTGGCTTCGAATTCCTCGGTGATGTCCTGTACGAGTCCGGTGACGCGATACACGCCTTCGGCGCCGCGCTCGATCGTGCCGGTGACGCGCAGGCGCCGCGCGCGCCCGTCAGGCGGCGCCAGCGACACCTCGAACGCCGTGTCGTCGACGCGCCGCTCCACCAGCAGGCGCAGGTGGTCGAGGATCCGCGCGCGCGACGGTTCGTCGTACAGCGCCAGCACGTCCTGGAGCTGCAGCGGCGTCCCGGGCTCGAGGCCGTGGATGCGATGGCTCTCGTCGGTGAAATGGACTTCGCCGCTCGACAGCAGCTCGAAGCCGCCGATGCGGCCCATCGCCGCGATGCGGTTCAGCAGGTCGTTGCGCCAGCGCGACGTCGCCTCGGCCTGCCGCTGCTCGGTAACGTCGTGCACCACGCCCACCAGGCGCGTCGTGCCGTCGGCGGTGTCCGACAGCAGCTCGCCGGTCACCTCGACCTCGCGCGGCTCGCCGTCCGGGCGCACCAGCGTCATCGGCAGCGAATAGCGCGTGCCTTCGTCCAGCGCGCCGCGGACGCATCGCTCCAGCGCCTGCATCGACGCGGGCGTGAACAGCGCCCGCTGCTCGGCGAACGTCGGCGCCGGCAGTGACGGCTCGCGCCCGGCGATGCGGTAGAGCTCGGCCGACCACCACACCGTGTCGCTCACCGGGTCCCACGCCCAGCTGCCGATGCGGCCGATGCGCTGGGCTTCCTGCAGCAGCACGTCGTGCTCGCGCAACTGGGTCTCGATGCGCTTGTACGGGCTGATGTCGGTGTGCGTGCCGATCACCCGCGCCGGCCGGCCGTCGGGCCGCCACGCCACGACGCGGCCGCGGTCGAGGATCCAGCGCCATTCGCCGGCGGCGTCGCGCACGCGGTACTCGGTCTGGTACTGCGGCCGGCGGCCGGTGAGGTGGTCCTGCAGCGCCTCCGCGACGCGCGCCCGGTCGTCGGGATGCACCAGCGCGCGCCAGTCGTCGAGCTCCTCGCCGACATGCTGGCGCGGGTAACCGAGCATCGTGAAGCAGCGGCTGGAGCGATAGACGCGGCCGCTTTCGGCGCTCCAGTCCCACAGCCCGTCCTGCGCGCTCTCCAGCGCGAACCGCCAGCGCGCGCGGTCCGGCGGTTCGACCAGGTCCGGGGCCTCGCTGGTATCGGACACGCTGCAGGTGAAGCCGATCACCGCGCCGTCGGCGTCGACGATGGCCAGCAGCCGGCAGTCGAGCGGCCGGCCGTCGCCGGTCACGTGGCGGTGGTGGATCGTGCGCCCCGGGCTTTCACGCAGCTGCGCCATCGCCGCCTCGAGCGTCGGGCGCAGCTCCGCCGTCAGCGCCGGCGTGAAAAGGCTCCCCCGTGCGCGCTCGTTGCCGGCCAGTACCCGCCCCTGCGCATCCATCACCAGCCGCGCCCGACGCGACGGGTGCTGCAGCAGGCTGGCAGCGGCGGCGATCTCCATGGATTCTCGCTCGGGAACCGACGGCGGCAGGCTATCGGCCGCCGCGTCGACCCCGGATGATCACCCCGGGCTTGGCTCCGGCCCGCGCGTCGATGGCATAATGCCCGGCCGCGCGCCTGTAGCTCAGCCGGATAGAGTAGTGGCTTCCGAAGCCATTGGTCGGGGGTTCGAATCCCTCCAGGCGCGCCAATCTTTCCGGATCACGGCCCAGCGCCGCTGTCCGTGAAGCCTGCCACCGGGCGTTCGTGACGGACATCGCCCCCGTGGAGCCGCCCCGTGCAGAAGCAT
>CBIHMN010000264.1:0-3634 GCA_966211005.1 uncultured Arenimonas sp. | reverse complement strand
ACGGACCCGCCATGAAGCCGATCTCCCTCACCCGCTACCTGATCCAGGAACAGCACGCCGGCCGCATCAACGCCGACCTGCGCCTGCTGATCGAAGTGGTGGCGCGCGCCTGCAAGACGATCTCGATGGCGGTCGGCAAGGGCGCGCTCGGCGGCGTGCTCGGCGATGCCGGTACCGGCAACGTCCAGGGCGAAGCGCAGAAGAAGCTCGACGTGCTGAGCAACGACATCCTGCTCGAGGCGAACGCGTGGGGCGGGCATCTCGCCGGCCTGGCGTCGGAGGAGATGGACCACAGCCAGCCGATTCCCGACGCGTTCCAGCGCGGCAACTACCTGCTGCTGTTCGATCCGCTGGACGGCAGCAGCAACATCGACGTCAACATCTCCGTCGGCACGATCTTCTCGGTGCTGCGCTGCCCGGACGACGTCACCACGCCGGGCGACGAGCATTTCCTGCAGCCCGGCACGGCGCAGGTCTGCGCCGGCTACACCACGTACGGACCGAGCACGATGCTGGTGCTCACCGTCGGCCACGGCACGCACGCGTTCACGCTCGACCGGGAGATCGGCAGTTTCATGATGACCTCGCGCGACATCGCGATCCCGGCCGAGACCAGGGAGTTCGCGGTGAACATGTCGAACCAGCGGCACTGGGAGCCGCCGATGCAGGCGTGGGTGGCCGACATGCTGGCCGGCAAGGACGGGCCGCGCGGCAAGGATTTCAACATGCGCTGGGTCGCGTCGATGGTCGCCGACGTGCATCGCATCCTGACGCGCGGCGGCGTGTTCTCGTATCCGATCGACGCCAAGTGCCGCGACAAGGGCGGCAAGCTGCGGCTGATGTACGAAGCCAACCCGATGGCGTTCATCGTCGAACAGGCCGGCGGCGCCGCCAGCACCGGGCGCCAGCGCATGCTCGAAGTGGTGCCTCGCAAGCTGCACCAGCGCGTGCCGGTGTTCCTCGGCTCGCGCGACGAGGTGGCCAGGGCGGTCGAATACCACGCGACGCACGACGCGCGCTGACGATGGACGCGCTGCCGCTGCTGCGTTCGACCTGGCCGGTTCGCACCGGGGTGCTCGGCGGGCTCGCCGGCACGATGGCGATCGCGGCGGCGGTGTTCCGGCACATCGCGCGACGCGCCGCGGACGGCCCGTGCGGCGAACCGGGGCTGGTCGGCATGGAGGCGAACTGCGCGATGGCGCAGGCGCTCGGCGGCATCGCGACCGGACTGAACCTGGGCGCGATCGTCGTCGGGGCGGCGACGTTCGGCGCCGCGTTCATGTGGTGGCGGCAGACGAAATGAACGACTTCGTCGAGGTCTACGAGAACGCCCTGCCCGCCGACGCCTGCGCCGAACTGGTGCGCGCGTTCGAGGCCAGCGGCGCGGCGGTGCCGGGCCGCGTCGGCGGCGGCGTGCTGCCGGACCTGAAGGACAGCCGCGACATCCACATCAGCGGTCGCCCCGAATGGCGCGACGCGGAGAACGCGCTGAACCACGCGGTCTTCGCCGGCCTGCTGAAATACCTGCGCACGTACCGCTTCGCGCTGATCGCGCCGCTGATGCTGCAGACCAAAGCGCCCGACGGCACGCTGCGGCGCATCGCCGCCGACGACTTCGACGCGATGAGCGACGACACGCTCGCCGGGCTGGTTCGCGCGGTGCTGCGGCCCGGCGCGATCAACCTGCAGCGCTACACCGGCGGGCAGGGCGGCTACCCGTACTGGCACTGCGAGCTGTATCCGAAGGACGCCAGCGCCGAGACGCTGCACCGCCACGTCCTCTGGACGATCTACCTCAACGACGGCTTCGCCGCCGGCGAGACCGAATTCCTGTACCAGCAGCGCAGGATCGTGCCGAAGGCCGGCTCGCTGCTGATCGCGCCGGCGGCCTTCACGCACACGCACCGCGGCAACCGTCCGGTCGGCGGCGACAAGTACATCGCCACGAGCTGGATCCTGTTCCAGCGGGCCGAGCAGATCTTCGGCCCGCAGAAGTAACCCTGTGGGAGGGCCTTCAGAAGGCGCGCCTACAGGGCGGTGGCGGCGCGGGCCAGGCGCTCCACCGCCGCCCAGTCGCCGGCAGCCAGCGCGTCCCTGGGCGTCAGCCACGAGCCGCCGACGCACAGCACGTTCGACAGCGCGAGGAATTCGCCCGCCGTGGACTCGGCGATGCCGCCGGTCGGGCAGAAGCGCACGTGCGGAAACGGCCCCGCGAAGGCCTGCAGCATCGCCACGCCGCCCGCCGGGACCGCCGGGAAGAACTTGAAGGTGTCCAGCCCGGCATCGAGCCCGGCCATCACTTCCGACGCGGTCTGCACGCCCGGCAGCAGCGGCACGCCGTGGCCGGCCGCGGCCGCCAGCAGCTCCGGCGTCGCGCCCGGCGACACGACGAATTTCGCGCCGGCGCAGACGGCCTCGCGGAAGTGCCCGCGCCGCAGCACGGTGCCCGCGCCGATCACCGCGTCCGGCAACGCCTTCACCATCGCCGCCAGCGCGTCGATCGCGACCGGCGTGCGCAGCGTCACCTCGATCACCGTCAGGCCGCCGCGCACCAGCGCCTCGCCGACGCGCACGGCTTCGTCGACGCTCGCCGGGCCGTAGACGGGGATGACCGGGGCGCGCCGGAGCAGCGCGCGGATCGGGCTTTCGTTCTTCACGGAGTCGGCCATGGGGCGATGATGCCTCGCGGTTCAGCCGCTGTCTCGGGATCCGCGACGCGGCACCGATAAACTCGCCGTCATGGACGACGCCCGCAAACCCACCGCGCCGATCAAGGGCCGCGGTGCCGCGTCGCGCGTCGCCGGCCGGTTCGAGCAGACCGTCGCCGTCGGCGAGGACGACGGCTGGGGCTCGGTGTACGAAGACCTCGGCGACGACGCGCCGCGACCCCGCACCACGGTGACGGAGGAACGCGCGCGCACGATCGTCAGCCACAACCAGTCGCCCGACGTCGGGTTCTCGCAGTCGATCAATCCGTACCGCGGCTGCGAACACGGCTGCGTGTACTGCTTCGCGCGGCCGAGCCACGCGTTCCTGGAGCTCTCGCCGGGCCTCGACTTCGAGACGAAGCTGTTCGCCAAGACCAACGCGGTCGAACGCCTGCGTGCGGAACTGGCGAAGCCGGGCCACGTGCCGTCACCGATCGCGCTGGGCATCAACACCGACGGCTGGCAGCCGATCGAGCGCGACTATCGGCTGACGCGCGAGCTGCTGCAGGTGCTGTCGGACACGAACCATCCGGTGCACATCGTCACCAAGAGCGCGCTGGTCGTGCGCGACCTCGACCTGCTGGCCGACATGGCGCGGCGCCGTCTGGTCGAGGTGCACCTGTCGGTCACGTCGCTCGACAACCGGCTGTCGGCGAAGCTGGAACCGCGCGCGGCGGCGCCGCATGCGCGGCTGAAGACGATCCGCGCGCTCGCCGACGCCGGCGTGCCGACCGGCGTGCTGGTCGCGCCGGTGATCCCGATGATCACCGACATGGAACTGGAGCGGATCCTGGAGGCCTGCCGCGACGCCGGTGCGCGCTCGGCCGGCTACGTGCTGCTGCGTCTGCCGCACGAACTCAAGGACATCTGGCGCGAATGGCTGCAGCTGCATTTTCCCGAGCGCGCGGCCCACGTGATGAGCGTCG
>CBIHMN010000263.1:0-3662 GCA_966211005.1 uncultured Arenimonas sp. | reverse complement strand
ATGAACGAAGCCGTGCGTCCGCTGCTGATCGTGGTCAGCGGCATGTCGGGGTCGGGCAAGTCCGTCGCGCTCAACACGCTCGAGGACCTCGACTTCTTCTGCACCGACAACCTGCCGGCGGAGCTGCTGCCGCAGTTCGTGCGCGCGGTCGGGGCGTCGGAAACCGGCCGTTCGCGACTCGCGGTCGGCATCGACGTGCGCTCGACCACGACCGACCTGTCGCGCATCCCCGACTGGCTGTCGGCGGTCGGCGCGCTGGGCATCGACCACAAGCTGGTGTACTTCGACACGCGCGACGAGGTGCTGCTGAAACGCTATTCCGATACGCGCCGGCGGCACCCGCTGAGCCACGGCGGCCTGCCGCTGGCCGACGCGATCGAGCTGGAGCGGCAGGCGATGCGGCCGCTGCGCGCGATCGCCGACCTGGTGATGGACACCTCCGAACTCAACGTGCACCAGATGCGCCGCCAGGTGGTGACCGAACTGGGCATCGAGGCGCAGCAGGGCATGTCGCTGCTGTTCGAATCGTTCGCGTACAAGCGCGGCCTGCCGGCCGACGCCGATTTCGTGTTCGACGCCCGCGCGCTGCCGAACCCGCACTGGGACGCGACGCTGCGGCCGCTGTCGGGCCGGGACGCGGCCGTGCGCCGGCATCTGGACGCCGAACCGCACGCGCAGGAATTCCTCGCGCAGGTCACCGCGCTGCTCGACACGTGGGTGCCGCGCTTCGCGGCCGAGACGCGCAGCTACCTGACGGTGGCGGTCGGCTGCACCGGCGGCCGGCACCGTTCGGTGTACCTCGCCGAGGCGCTGGCCCGGCATTTCCGCGATGCCGGCCGCGACGCGGTGCTCACCTTCCACCGCGAGCTGGAGTGACGCCCCGCCCGTCGCCGGGCGCGCGGGCGGAATGCTAAGGTTCCCGGCATGACCGTGGGCGTGTTGCTGCTGACGCACGAAGGGATCGGCACGTCGCTCATGCGCGTGGCGCGGCGGCTGTTCGGCGCCGAGCCGGAGCTGCCGCTCGACGCGTACGAGGCGACGTGGGACGACGACGCCGACACGCAGCTGCCGGCCGCCAGCGCGGCGCTGCGCCGGGTCGACCGCGGCGACGGCGTGCTGCTGCTCGTCGACCTGTACGGCGCCACGCCGGCGCGCATCGCCGCGCGCCTCGCGCAGCTGGGCACGCCGGCGAAGCGCGTCAGCGGCCTGGGCCTGCCGATGCTGCTGCGCGTGCTGAACTACCCCGAACAACCCCTGGACGAACTCGCGCGCACGGCGGCGGCCGGGGCGCGCAACGGTGCGGTGATCGACGATGGTTGAGCGCGAACTGAAGGTCGACAACCGCCTCGGGCTGCACGCGCGTGCCGCCGCGAAGCTGGTGCAGCTGCTGTCGGGCTTCCAGGCGCAGGCGACGCTGACCGGTCGCGGCCGCGAGGTGAACGCCAAGAGCATCATGGGCGTGCTGCTGCTCGCCGCCGCGCCGGGCGCGACGCTGGTGCTGCGCGTCGAGGGCGAGGACGAGGCCGACGCGCTCGCGGCCTGCGCGGCGCTGTTCGAGCGCCGGTTCGACGAGGACGACTGATGCGCCGCGCGCTGCGCGGCCAGGGGGCGTCGAAGGGCGTGGCCCTCGGACGCGTGCGCGTGCGGCATCCGCAGGCGCTGGTGGTCGACGAGCGGCGCATCGCGGCGGCCGACGTCGATGCCGAGATCGAGCGACTGCACCGCGCGCTCGACGCCACCCGCGGCGAACTGCGCGACCTGCGCGAACGCCTGCACGGCGCGCTGGCGCACGAGGTCGGCGAGTTCATCGACCTGCACGCGATGATCCTGGACGACCCCGACCTGCTGCACGGCCTCGACGACCTCGTCCGCACCGGCCGCTACGGCGCCGACTACGCGCTGAAGCTGCAGCGCGACCGGCTGGCGGCGGTGTTCGAGGGCATGCAGGACGATTATTTCCGCAGCCGTCGCGAAGACCTCGACCACGTCGTCGGCCGCATCCACGCGGCCCTGCACCGGCGCCACGACGGCGGCGACGATCGCGACGCCGGCGTCGCCGGCGTGTCGGGCGACGTGCTGGTGTGCGACATGGTGGCACCGGCGGAACTGGCCGAGCTGCAGCAGCAGGGCGTGGTCGCGGTGGTCGCGGCCAGCGGCAGCCCGCTGTCGCACAGCGCGATCCTCGCCCGCAGCCTGCACCTGCCGCTGGTGCTCGGGGGTGGCGAGCTGCTGGCGCTGGCCAACGACGGCGACGCGCTGATGGTCGACGGCGGCACGGGCGAACTGGTGCTGGAACCGGGCGCCGACGACCTGCGCCGCTACCATCGCCGCCGCGCCGCGCTCGGTCGCGAACAGGTGCAGCTGACGCGGCTGCGGCGCCAGCCGACACGCACGCTCGACGGCGTCGACATCGGCCTGTACGCGAACGCGGAATCGCGCGCCGACATCGCCGAGGCGCATGCGCTCGGCGCCGACGGCATCGGTCTGTACCGCACCGAATTCCTGTTCCTGCGGCGGCGCGAGCTGCCGACGGAGGACGAGCAGTTCCTCGCGTACCGCGACCTGGTGCTCGGCATGGCCGGGCGCGTGGTGACGATCCGCACGCTCGACCTCGGGGCCGACAAGGCCGACCACACCGGGCTGGCGCTGCGCAGCGAGCCGAACCCGGCGCTCGGGCTGCGCGGCGTGCGGCTCTCGCTCGCGCACCGGCCGCTGTTCGTGACCCAGCTGCGGGCGATCCTGCGCGCGGCGGCGTACGGGCCGGTGCGGATCCTGGTGCCGATGGTCAGCGGCCGCGAGGAGATGCTCGAAGTCGGCGAGCTGGTGGAGCAGGCGCGCGTCGGGCTGGTCGCCGACGGGCTCCAGACCGGCGAAGGCGTCGAGCTCGGCGCGATGATCGAAGTGCCGGCGGCGGCGCTGGCGCTGCCGGATTTCGTCGACCTCGTCGATTTCGTTTCGGTCGGCACCAACGACCTGGTGCAGTACCTGCTCGCGGTCGACCGCAACCACGAGGCGCTCGGCGAGCTCTACACGCCGCGCCACCCGGCGATGCTGCGGCTGCTGTCGGAAGTGTTCGCGTACGGACGGCGCGAAAACGTGCCGGTCGCGGTCTGCGGCGAAATGGCGGCCGACCCGGCCAACGTGCCGCTGCTGCTGGCGCTGGGCCTGCGTGATTTCAGCGTGCACCCGGGCAGCGTGCTGGAAGTGCGGCGGGCGGTGCGCGCCGCCGATCTCGGCAGCCTGCGGCGGCGCGCGCCGTCGCTGCTGCGCGCGCATGACCGCGCCGGCATCGAGACCTGGCTCGCACGCGGCTCGCCGCGACCGCCATAATGCGCGGGTTCACCGGAGCGCCCGATGGCCGAAGCCGTTCGCCACGACAGGACTTCCCGGCAGCTGCGGCTGCTGTCGGACGCGCTCGGCAGCGGCCGGCTCGGGCCGGTGCGCCGGCTGGTGAACAGCCTGTCGCCGGCCGAGATCGGCAACCTGCTCGAATCGCTGCCGGTCGCGCAGCGCGGCATCGTCTGGGGGCTGGTCGACCCGGACGATGACGGCGAGGTGCTCGTGCACGTCGGCGACGACGTCCGCGAGAGCCTGCTCGCCGAGATGGACCCGGACGAGATCATCGCCGCGGTCGAAGACCTCGACATCGACGACCTGGCCGA
>CBIHMN010000262.1:0-3678 GCA_966211005.1 uncultured Arenimonas sp. | reverse complement strand
GGTAGACGTCGTCGGACGTGACGCGATTGCGTTCGTCGCGCCGCAGCGCGCCGACGACGCCGATCTCGCCGCCGACGAAATTCTCGAAGCCGCGGCGCCGCTCGGCGGCCACCTCGCGCGACACGCCGGCGGTGAGCGTCGCGCGCTCGTCCGGCGCACGCCATTGCCAGCGCGCATCGACGCCGTGGTAGTCGCGGTCGAGGTCGATCACGCCGCCGCCATGTGTCGGGTTCGCCTGCGCGAATACCGGCACGGTGAGGATCTGGAACGTCTGCCGGCGTCCACGCCATCCCGTCAGCGCGAGCGACTGCGCGTCGCCGAACGGCTGTTCGACGCGCGCGCCGAGCTGCGCCTGCTCGACGGTCTTGCGCGCACCGAACAGGACCGAGTTCGGGCTGGCCGCCCGGCGGTCCCGCGACAGCTCGGTCGCGTTCAGCCCCTGCGGGTCCTCGGCCTCCAGGTCGAGGTGGTTGAACAGCACGGTATAGGTCGCGCCGCCGTCGAACGTCCCGCGCAGCAGCGCCTGGGCGCCGTCGCGACGCCATGCGCTGCGCTCGCGCCAGCCGTCGCCGGCGGTGCGCGCGGCGTCGACGCGCAGACCGTGGTGCGCCGCCGCGTCCAGCGGCCCGCGCCACGACGCGCCGGCGCGCCACAGGCCGTCGCTGCCGGCGAGCAGGGCGACTTCGGCTTCCGGCACGTCGGGCGCCGGCGCACTGAACACCGCGATCACGCCACCGGCGGCGTTGCCGTGCAGCGCCGAGAACGGCCCGCGCAGCACTTCGATGCGGTCGGCCGCTTCCAGCGCGAAATGCGACACCTGGCCCTGGCCGTCGGGCATCGACGCCGGGATGCCGTCGGCGAGCAGCCGCAGCCCGCGCACGCCGAACGTCGCGCGCGCGCCGAAACCGCGGATCGAGATCTGCAGGTCCTGCGCCTGGTTCTGGCGGTCGCGGACGACGACGCCCGGCACCCGCCACAGGCTCTCGGCGAGGTTCAGCGCGGCCCGGGCGGTACGCAGCTCGGCGCCGGTGACCACGTCGATCGACGCCGGGACTTCATGCGGCCGGTCGTCGGTGCGCGTCGCGCTGACCACGACCGGGTCGAGCTCCACCGCGGCGCCGGGAAGCGGCCCGGCTCCGGCCGCCGAGGCGCCGCCGCCCGCCAGCATCGCGGCGACGCCGCCGGCCAGCAGCGCCCGGGCCGGCACGGCGGCCGGAGCGCGCGCGGGAAACATGGCAGGAGACATGGGGCGATCCTAGAGCTGCGAGCGCAGCGGCATCACCACCGTCTCCATGAACTTCTCCTTCCACGGGCGGTTCGCCCACATCTCGAAGTCGAACTTCCTGGAGCGCTTCATGTCGGCCTCGAAGATCCGCGTCATCGCCGCGGCGAAATCGGCGTCGTAGATGTTCAGGCTCGCCTCGTCGTTGAGGCTGAAGCTGCGCTCGTCGAAGTTCGTCGAACCCACCGACACCAGCATCTGGTCCACGACCAGCATCTTGACGTGCATCATCGTCGGTTCGTATTCGTACACCTCCGCGCCGGCCTGCAGCAGCGGTCCCCACAGCTTCTTGGACGCGTAACGCACGGTTTCCGAATCGATGTGCTCGCCGGGCACGAGAATGCGGACGCGCACGCCGCGGGCGAGCGCCGCGCGCAGCGCGCGGTCGGTGAGCTCGTCGGGCACGAAGTACGACGCGTGCATGTCGATGGTCTTCACCGAGGCGGCGATCGCCATCAGGTACATCAGGTGCATGCTCTCGCTGCCGCCGTGCGGGGAGCTGATGAAAAGATGCGCGTCCATGTGCCCGGCCGCGGCCAGCGGCGGGAAGTAGTCCTCGCCGTTGAGCACCTCGCCGGTGGTCTTGATCCAGTTGTCGTTGAAGGCGGCCTGCATCTGCGCCACCACGGGACCGCGGACGCGGAAATGCATGTCGCGCCAGTGGTCCGGATCTTCGGCGTGGCCCTGCCAGACGTCGGCGATGCCGACGCCACCGGTGAAGCCGACTTCACCGTCGACGATCAGCAGCTTGCGGTGGGTGCGGTTGTTGAACCGGCTCAGGTTGTACCAGCGCAGCGGCCGGAACCACTCGATGTGCGCGCCGGCCTTCTTCATCTGCTCGAGCTGGGCCTCGTCCATCTTCATGCCGCCGACCCAGTCGATGATGATGTTGACGCGCACGCCCGCCTTCGCCCGATCGGTCAGGGCGTCGGCGAACCGCTGCCCGACCTCCCCCGACCAGTAGATGTAGGTTTCGAAGTTGATCGTGTTCTTCGCCGAGGCGATCGCCTCGAGCATCGGCGGGAAGATCTCCTCGCCGTTGTTGTAGGCGTCGACGTGGTTGCCCTCGGTGATGCCGGGGCCGAGCAGCACGCCCATTTCGCGCCGGAACTGCGGCTCGTGCATCTTGTACTGGTGCGCGATCGTGTGCTCGACCTTCTTCTCGGGGCGCGAGAAATTGGCGATCACCGCCACCGCGAGCACGGTCAGGATGATGGTCGCGATGATGATCTTGAGTCTCCTTTTCTTCCGGGGTTCCAAGGGCCGGGCTCCGCGGCAGGGGCGGCGGAAGCGTGCCATCGCGAATGTGAACGCGGCAGGTAGGAGCGGCTTCGGCCGCGACCGTCCGGCCGGCGTACGGGCCGGGGCGAAGGCGATTTCGCGGCTGAAGCCGCGCCTACGGGGGGGTGCGGGGGGCGCCGGGCCGCGACGGGCCCGCCGAAAACCCGGCCTGTGACAGCGCCCGCTCCGGCGGCCCGAAGAGCTGGCCGGCCTTCGCCCGCAGGCCGCGCGCGCGCCACGCGTCGCGGAGCATCGCGCCCCATTCGTGGAACGTGAGCACGAGCGGGTTGTGCGAGCGCACCGGCTTCGGGATCCCGTAACGGCAGGGCTCTTCCCCGCGCTCGTCGACGAAGCTGCCGAACAGTTTGTCCCAGACGATCAGCACGCCGGCGTAGTTGCGGTCGATGTAGCAGGGATTGCTGGCGTGGTGCACCCGGTGGTGCGTCGGCGTGTTGAACACCTGCTCGAGCCAGCCGAGCCGGCCGACCGCCTGCGTGTGGACGAAGAACTGGAACGCGAGGTTGATCGCGACGACCACGACGATATGCGGCGGCGAGAAGCCGATCCACGCGAGCGGCAGCCAGAACACCCACATCCCGGACAGCGGGTAGGTGAGCGATTGCCGGAACGCCGTCGACAGGTTCAGCCGTTCCGACGAATGATGGGTGACGTGCGACGCCCACAGCCAGCGCACGCGATGGCTGGCGCGATGGAAGAAGTAGTAGAAGAAATCCTGCGCGACGAACAGCAGCGCGATGCTCCACCACGTCGCCGGGATGTCGAACAGCCGGAATCGCCACACCCACCAGTACACGCCCAGCACCAGCAGCCACGCCACCGCGTCGGCCGCCTGGTGCATCAGCGCCAGCGCGGCATTGCTGGCGGTGTCGGCGAGCGTGTACATCCCGACCCCTCGCCGGCGCCACCACCAGGCCTCCCACGCGACGAAGCCGAGGAAGACCGGGGCGAGCGCGAGCAGGATCCACTCGCCCATCGGCGGGGCGTCAGGGGTGGCCGGGCGCGGTGGCGGGCAGCGCCAGCGAGCGGGCCATGTTCTTCAGGCAGCGGTGCATCGCGCGGCGCATCAGCACGTGCACGAACAGCGTCGTCAGCGG
>CBIHMN010000261.1:0-3684 GCA_966211005.1 uncultured Arenimonas sp. | reverse complement strand
GCGTCGTCAAGACCGGCCGCACGCACCTGATGGACGCGATGCCGCTGACGCTCGCGCAGGAACTGGGCGCGTGGTCGTCGCAGCTGCGCGGCGCGGGCGATCGCATCGACGACACCCTCGCGCGCGTGGTCCGGCTGCCGATCGGCGGCACCGCCGTGGGCACCGGCATCAACGCCCACCCGCAGTTCGGGCGCCGCGTCGCGCGTGCGCTGTCGAAGCTTTCGGGCGCGCGCTTCGCGCAGGCCGACGACCTGTTCGAAGGCATCGCCGCGCAGGACCGCGCCGTGGAGCTTTCGGGCCAGCTCAACGCGCTCGCCGTCGCGCTGATGAAGATCGGCAACGACCTGCGCTGGATGAACTCGGGGCCGCTCGCGGGCCTCGGGGAAATCGAACTGCCGGCACTGCAGCCGGGCAGCTCGATCATGCCGGGCAAGGTCAATCCGGTCGTGCCCGAAGCGGTGTGCATGGTCTGCGCGCAGGTGATGGGGAACCACGTGACGGTGACGGTCGGTGGCGCCAGCGGCAATTTCCAGCTCAACGTGATGCTGCCGGTGATCGCCCACAACCTGCTGCAGTCGATCGAACTGCTGTCGAACGCGATGCGCGTGCTGGCGGATTCGGCGATCGCGGGGTTCACGGTGCGCACCGACCGCCTGCGCGAGGCGCTGGACCGCAACCCGATCCTGGTGACGGCGCTGAACCCGGTGATCGGCTACGAGAAGGCGGCGGCGATCGCCAAGCAGGCGTATCGGGAGGGGCGGCCGGTGCTGGACGTGGCCCGGGAAGCGACCGGCCTGCCGGAGAAGGAACTTCGTGCGCTGCTGGATCCGGGCCGGCTCGCGGCCGGCGGCATCCACGGCGGCCCGGGCGGCGGCGGCTGAGGGCCGCCGCGCCGGGTCACGCCTACTGGAGCTGGACTTCGTGCATGCAGTCGTCGACGTCGTCCTGCGACATGTCGGCATACGGCGCGAATGCCGGCACCGCATCCGCCAACGCCTGCTGCTGCGCGAGCAGTGCCGGCAGCGTGGCGCAGAGCTTCTTCGCCTCGGCCTCGATGCCTTGCGTCGACGCGCGGATCTTCGCTTCCACGTCCGCCTCGTCGGCACCGCTGAACACGCCGGCGACCGCGGCGGCCGCCGCATCCTTGGCGACCTGCGCTCCCATCAGCCCGACCCGGGCCCCGTCCTGCGCGACACGGATCACGGCTTCGCGGTAAGCGAGCGCCACTTTCCGCTGCGCCGGATCCATCGCCACCGCGACGCCGTCGATGAGCAGCACGCCTTCGGGGGTCAGTTCCGCCTTCGGCAGGTCGCCGACCGTCTGCAGGGGCAGGTTCTCCGTTTCCATTTCCTGGCGTACTTCGTCGACGACGGTGTCGGCCAGGCTGGAGATCAGGCCGTTGCCGGCACCCCGGGCCTGGCCGCCGTCGCCGTCGCCGCACGCGGCCAGCAGCAGCGCGGTGGTCACGGCGAGCAGCGTCTGTCGGATCTTCATCGCATTCTCCGGTGAGGGCGGGGCGGCGGTGCCGCCCCGGGGGTTCAGCCTTCGTCGCGCCAGCGGCGCAGGCGGATGGCGAGCGCGATCATCGCGATGCCGATCACCGCGCCGATCCACACGTCGGCATGGGCGAGCACTTCCCAGCTGGACGTCACGTCGACCATGCCCGCGAAGTCCTTCGGGCCGTCGAAGTCGCTGTGCGCGCCATCGGCGATCGTCGGGATCCAGGTGCCCGGGAACACGCTCGCCAGGCCGCGGTAGATCACGTACCAGATCTTGTCGTGGGCGATCGTGATGCCGGGGAAGATGTCGGTGAAGCTGAACATCGCGCCGGCGAGCAGCGGCAACGCCGTCGCCCAGATGAACGGTACGCGTCGCGCCCACGCCGAGCAGAGCATCAGCCAGCCCAGCGTCGGCAGGGCCCACAGCATCTGCACCGGCAGCGCCGCGAGAACCGTCGCCACGACCCGGAACGGGTGCGAGTACGTGATCATGTCGGTGGCGCCGGGCACGCCGGACACCGCGGCCGTCACCAGCATGATCAGCCAGAGCGCGACGCCGAGCACGAGCCCGATCGCGAGCGCCAGCAGCGGCGCCAGCAGGATCGCCCAGGCGGCCTTCGACAGCACCATCTGCGTGTCGGTCAGCGGCATCGACTTCCAGAACAGGATGCTCCGGTCGCGGCGGTCGTCGTAGAGCGAGCCGAGCGCGAAGAAGAACACGACCAGCGCGCACACCAGCAGCATCATCATCATGCCGCCGGTGAGCGCGAAGTCGCCCAGGCCGCCCATCTGCGCCGCATGTTCCGCGGCGGCGCCGGGGCCGAAGGTCATCTCGTCGCGGTGCTCGCGCACCGCCATGCCACCGGCGATCGACGCCACGAGCGAGAAGACCACCGCGATGCAGGCGACGATCGTCGGCGCCCAGAAGAAGCCGCCGCGATGCTCCCAGAACTCGCGCTTCAGAAGCCATTTGAACGTGTTCGTGTTCATGCGTAGGTTCCCTTCATGGTGGCGACGAACAGGTCGGCGATGCCGGGGTTGCGCACCTCGCCGTAGGTCGCGAGTTCGGACCGCGGCCGGCCGTCGAACAGCATCACGGACTTGCCGAACACCTGGCGCTCGTCGATCGGCTGCAGGGCGCGCGCCGCCTCGGCGCGGTCGGCGGCGACCATCACCTCGTGGAAGCGCTCGCCGACATCGTCCATCGACGCCGACAGCACGATCTTCCCTTCGCGGATGAACATCAGGTCGGTGAGGATGTGCTCGATCTCCTCGACCTGGTGCGTGGTGACGACGATCGTCTTGTTCTCGTCGAAGTAGTCCTCGAGCAGGTTCTGGTAGAACTGCTTGCGGTACAGGATGTCGAGGCCGAGGGTCGGTTCGTCGAGCACCAGCAGCTTCGCGTCGATGGCCATCACCAGCGCCAGGTGCAGCTGCACGATCATGCCCTTGGACATCTCCTTGACCTTCTGGTCGGGGCGCAGCTTCGTATGGGCGAGGTAGCCTTCGGCCTTGGCGCGGTTGAAGCGCGGATGCACGCCGGCGACGAAGTCCACCGCGTCCTTCACCTTCAGCCAGCGCGGCAGCACCGCGACGTCGGCGATGAAGCACACGTCCTGCATCAGCTCGTCGCGCTGGGTGCGCGGATCCTTGCCCAGCACCTTCAGTTCGCCTTCGAACGGCACCAGGCCCAGCGCCGCCTTGAGCGTCGTGGTCTTGCCGGAGCCGTTCGGGCCGATCAGGCCGACGATGCGCCCGGCGGGGATGTCGAAGTCGATCGAGTCGACGGCGACCGTGCCCTTGTAGCGCTTGGTCAGACCGCGGGCGGAAATCACGGCGCTCATCGCTTGCCCTCCTTGTCGGCCTGGCGCACCAGTCGGTCGATGTCGAGGCCCAGCCGGGTGATGCGTTCCACCACGAGCGGCCATTCCTCGGTGAGGAAGCGTTCGCGTTCCGACGCCAGAAGCTTCTCGCGCGCGCCTTCGGTCACGTACATGCCAAGTCCCCTTCGTTTTTCCACGAGTTCCTCGTCCGCGAGTTCCTGGTAGGCGCGCGAGACGGTGATCGGATTGAGCTGGTATTCGGCGGCGATCTGCCGGACCGAGGGCAGGGCCTCGCCGGGCTGCAGCACGCCGTCCAGCATCATGGCCACGACCTTGTCCTTGAGCTGACGGTAGATCGGGGC
>CBIHMN010000260.1:0-3690 GCA_966211005.1 uncultured Arenimonas sp. | reverse complement strand
GCGATGCAGCGCACGATGCAGGCCGACGCGGCGGTGTTCCGCACCGGCGAGACGCTGCAGCAGGGCGTGCAGGCGATCCGGCAGGTGCACGCGTCGTTCGCCGACGTGCGGGTGAGCGACCGCTCGCTGGTCTGGAATTCCGACCTCGTCGAGACGCTGGAACTGCAGAACCTGCTGGGCCAGGCGGTGGCGACGATGGTCTCGGCGGAGAACCGCAAGGAATCGCGCGGCGCGCACGCGCGCGAGGATTACCAGGACCGCGACGACGCCAACTGGCACAAGCACACGCTGTGCTGGGTCGACGACACCGGCGGCACGACGATCGACTACCGGCCGGTGCACATGTACACGCTGACCGACGACGTGGCGGTGGTGCCGCCGAAGCCGCGCGTCTACTGACGCGCTTCGCCGGCGGCAGCGCCAATCGCGCCTGAAGGCGCTCCTACAGCAACAGCAGGGAAGACATCGTGGCCGAGTTCAGCCTTCCGAAGAATTCCGTCGTGCAGAAGGGCCGGCACCATGCCGCGCCCGGGGCGAAGAACGTCCGTACGTTCAAGGTCTACCGCTGGAATCCGGACGACGACGCCAACCCGCGCACCGACACCTACGAAGTCGACATGGACGCGTGCGGGCCGATGGTCCTGGACGTGCTGATCAAGATCAAGAACGAGATCGACCCGACGCTCACCTTCCGCCGCTCGTGCCGCGAGGGCATCTGCGGTTCGTGCGCGATGAACATCGACGGCACCAACACGCTGGCGTGCACGCGCGCGGTGGACGAGTGCACGAAGGCCGAGGTGCCGATCTACCCGCTGCCGCACATGCCGGTGGTCAAGGACCTCGTTCCCGACCTGACGCATTTCTACGCCCAGTACGCGTCGATCCGCCCGTGGCTGCGCACGCAGAGCGCATCGCCGGCGAAGGAGCGGCTGCAGTCGAAGGAAGACCGCGCCAAGCTCGACGGCCTGTACGAATGCATCCTGTGCGCCTGCTGCAGCACCAGCTGCCCGAGCTACTGGTGGAACGGCGACCGCTACCTCGGCCCCGCCGTGCTGCTGCAGGCCTATCGCTGGATCGTCGACTCGCGCGACGAGGACACCGGGACGCGTCTCGACGAGCTCGAGGATCCGTTCAAGCTCTACCGCTGCCACACGATCATGAACTGCGCGCGTACCTGCCCGAAGGGCCTGAACCCGGCGCGTGCGATCGGCGAGATCAAGAAGCTGATGCTCAAGCGCCGGGGCGCGTGAGCGACGCTGCCCCCTCCGGCGCGGACGACGCCGAATCGCGGCGGTTGCGCTGGCGCTGCCGGCGCGGGATGCGCGAGCTCGACCAGCTGATGCTGCGCTGGCTCGACGGCCGCTGGCCGCATTCGGACGAACGCGAACGCGCGCTTTTCCTCGTGCTGCTCGATACCGAGGACGACAAGCTGTGGGCCTGGTTCATGGGACGGGAAACGCCACCCGATGCCGCGCTCGCCGCCTTCGTCGCCACGCTCCGCGAGTTGCCGCCTTGACTGGCGCCCGTCGCGGTGGCCGCTGGTCGCGCTGCTGCTGCTCGCCGTCGCGGCGCCGGGGGCGGTGATGGCCAGCGCCATCCCGGAGGTGCCGCGCCGCCCGCTCGCGGGGCTGGTCGGCCTGTGGGCGCTGGTGCTCGCGCGCCGGGAACAGCGCGTTCCGTCCTGCACGCTGGAATGGCGCGGAGGTGACGCGCCGGCCCGGCTGCGCACGTCCGGCACCGGCGGCCGGGGCACGATCGCGACGACACTGCACGCGGTGCAGGTGGAATTCCGCGGCCCGCTCGTGCGGCTGCTCGGCCGCGATGACGCCGGGCACACGCGCCGGCTGGTCTGGTGGCCCGACACCCTGCCGCCGGCGGCCCGGCGACGCCTCGTGCTCGCGGCGCGCGGCGGTCCTTCCCCCGACAATCCGCTGTCGTCGATGGCAGCATAGGCCCCCATGTTCCAGCCCCTCCCGCTTTCGATCGGTCTCCGCTACCTGCGTGCCAAACGGCGCAACGGGTTCATCTCCTTCATCTCGCTCGCGTCGATCCTCGGCATCATCATCGGCGTGATCGCGCTGATCACCACGATCTCGGTGATGACCGGCTTCCAGCAGGAACTGCGCGCGCGGATCCTCGGGATGGTGGCGCACGCCACGCTCACCGGGCTCGACGGACCGCTGCAGGACTGGCCGCGCGCGGTCGCGGTCGCCGAGAGCGACGACCGTGTCGTCGGCGCGGCGCCTTACGTCGAGACCGAGTCGCTGCTGCAGGGCGCGCGCCGGCAGGGCGCGATCCTGCGCGGCGTCGAGCCGTCGCTGGAGCCGCGCGTGTCCGAGCTCGCCGACAAGATGGTGGAGGGCCGGCTCGACGACCTGGAGGCCGGCGCCTTTCGCATCGTGCTCGGGCGCGAACTCGCGAACGCGCTGGCGGTCGGCGTCGGCGATCCGGTGAACGTGTTCGTGTCGGAGGCGACTTCGACGCCGCTCGGCGCCCTGCCGCGGGCGAAACGCTTCACCGTCGCCGGCATCTTCGAGGCGGGCGCGCAGGAATACGACCTCGGGCTCGCGGTGGTGCACCTGTCCGATGCGCAGAAGCTCAACCGGATGGGCGAGGGCGTCACCGGCGTGCGGCTGAAGCTCGTCGACATGTGGGACGCCTGGCCCGTGGCGCGGTCGCTGCAGGAAAGGCTCGACGGCTACTATCGCGTCCGCGACTGGGCGCAGGACCACGCGAACTTCTTCCGCGCGCTGAAGATGGAGAAGACGGTGATGTTCATCCTGCTGTCGCTGGTCGTGGCGATCGCGGCGTTCAACCTGGTGTCGTCGCTGGTGATGCTGGTGCAGGACAAGCAGTCGGACATCGCGATCCTGCGCACGATCGGCATGTCGCCCGGCGCGGTGATGGCCGTGTTCGTCGTCCAGGGCATGGTGATCGGGCTGCTCGGCATCGCCATCGGCGTCGTCGGCGGCGTGCTGCTCGCGTCGAACCTGTCGGCGGTGGTCGCCGCGGTCGAGCGGCTGTTCGGCACCGAGCTGATGCCGGCCGACGTGTACTACATCAGCGGCGTGCCGTCGGTGGTGGTGGCCGACGACGTGGCACGCATCGCCGTGGTCGCGTTCGTGCTGTGCCTGCTGGCGACCCTGTATCCCGCGTGGCGCGCGTCGCGCACCGACCCGGCGACGGCGCTGCGCTATGAATGAGGCGGCGATGGACGAAGTGATCCGCTGCGTCGGCCTCGGCAAGACCTACGAGGAAGGCGACCTGCGCACGCCGGTGTTCGACGGGCTGGACCTGTCGGTGCGTCGCGGCGAGACCGTCGCGATCGTCGGGGCGTCCGGCGCCGGCAAGAGCACGTTGCTGCATCTGCTCGGCGGGCTCGACCATGCCACCGCCGGCGAGGTGCTGGTCGCCGGCCAGCGCATGAGCGGCCTCGGCGAGAAGGCGCGCAGCACGCTGCGCAACCGCGCGCTCGGCTTCGTCTACCAGTTCCATCACCTGCTGCCGGAATTCACCGCGCTCGAGAACGTGGCGATGCCGCTGCTCATCCGGCGGCTGCACCCCGACGAGGCGCGCGCGCAGGCAGCGAAGGTCCTGGCCGAAGTGGGCCTGGGCGCGCGCCTCGAGCACCAGCCCGGCGAGCTCTCCGGCGGCGAGCGCCAGCGCTGCGCCTTCGCCCGCGCCCTGGTC
>CBIHMN010000259.1:0-3702 GCA_966211005.1 uncultured Arenimonas sp. | reverse complement strand
CCCCGCCGCCGGCGGCGGCGACCCTCGACGAGCTGATCGAGGCGCTGAACGACGGCATCAACTTCTTCGGCGACGCCGCCGAACTCAGCGACGATGCGGCGCACGCGCAGGTGTTCCGCGACCTGCGCGCCGACAAGCGGGCGATCGCGGACGCGCTGCGTGCCGCCGCGCCGATCGGCACGCCGGTGCGCCAGCAGGAAGGCAGCCTGTCGGCCGCGCTTCGCCAGGGCTACGCGGACCTGCGGTCGCGGCTGAGCGACGACCCCGACGAGGTCTACATCCGCGCGCTGGAACAGCAGGAGGACCGCATCCTGCGGGCATTCGAGGCCGCGGTCGCGCACGCCGCGCCTTCGCACGTACGCGACATCGCCCGGGAAAAACTTCCGCATGTGCGCCGGATGCACGACCGGTTGCGTGCGCTGAAGCGCGCCCTCCAACACGCGCCCGACACGACCCCGCTGGTCCACTACCCGCCCATCACCGATCGACACCAGGAGATTCCCATGGCCCGCAAGTCGCTCGACACCGCCAACGTCCAGGAGCTGCTCTACCAGGCGCTCGAAACCGAGATGGGCGGCATCCAGGTCTACGAGACGGCCATCCGCTGCGCGGTCAACGACGACCTGCGCGAGGAATGGCAGAAATACCTCGAGGAAACCCACCGCCACCACGAGATCCTGCTGGGCGTGTTCGACCAGCTCGGCCTCGACCCGCAGGTGCGCACGCCGGGCCGCGACGTCGTCGGGCACATCGGCCAGTCGCTGGTGCAGGCGATGGAAATGGCGCTCGCCTCCGGTGACCCGAACCTCGCGCAGATCGTCGCCGGCGAATGCGTGGTGCACGCCGAGTCCAAGGACCACATGAACTGGGAGCTGATCGGCAAGGTCGCCGAGAAGGGCCCGAAGGAGCTCGCCGACGTGCTGAAGGCGCCCTACGAGGAAGTGGAGAAGCAGGAAGACCACCACTACTACCACACGAAGGGCTGGACCCGGGAGCTGTGGATCCAGGCGCTGGGCATGCCGGCCGTGCTGCCGCCGCCCGAGGAAGTGAAGCAGGTCGAGACCGCGATCGGCGCGTCGCGTGCGGAACACGCGCGCGACGAGATGCCCAAGCAGCGCCACTGACGCATGCAGCCCGAAGACTGGCTGGGCTGGGGCGCGTCGGCCGTGCTGCTGGCCACCCTGCTCCGCCAGGTCTTCGTGCAGTGGCGCGAACGCCGCACCGACGGCGTCTCGTCGTGGCTGTTCGTGGGGCAGATCACCGCCAGCGTCGGCTTCGTGATCTACAGCTGGCTGGTCGACAACCGCGTCTTCGTCGTCACCAACAGCGCGCTGCTGCTGACCGCGATCGCGGGCCAGCTCATCTACCGCCGCAACGTCCGCCTCGAAAATCTGCTCAGAGCAAATTAACGGCGGAAGCGGCGGCGGACGGTGCTGGCGGCGTCGGCGAGGACGATCGCGAGCACGAGGCCGAAGGCCGCCAGTTCGGGGGAGAGGGCGCGCGGCAGAGCGAACGCCTCGGGGCCGAGCAGCCACCCGGCGAGCAGCGTGCCGGCACTGCCGACGACGGCGATCCAGACGATCAGGAAGCCCATGCGATTCCGTGGGTATTTCCGGGGGCGTTCATCATTCGCTCGAAGAGGTTGCGGTCTCGTGAAAACCGAACGGGGAACCGGCCCCGCGTCCGGCCGCGAGCCGATGCGGCCTCCGGGAAAAATTTTCCCGGCGTACATCGTTGGCCGCGCTTGGCAAGGTTCTCGCCGGAATTGATCGGGCGTTGACTGCGGTGCGGTCCACACTGTGCCTCCCCCGCCGCCGGCCCGCCGATGACCGCCCGAACGAACGCCTCCCGCCTTTCGCTGTTCATCGTCGACGACGATGTCGGCTTCGTCCACGCCGCCGCCGAGCTGGCGCACGACCGCGGCTTCGAGATCACGGTCGCCGGCAACGTCGAGCAGGCGCGCGCGCGGCTGGCGCAGGCGAGCTTCGACATCGCGCTGATCGACCTCTCGCTGCCCGACGGCAGCGGTCTGGACCTGCTGGAACACATCGACCTCGGTGGCCGCACGCAGGTGATCCTGATCACCGGCCACCCGACGGTCGAGTCGGCGCTCAAGGCCCTGCACCTGCCGATCGTCGACTACGTGGTGAAGCCGCTGCACGCCACGCGCTTCACCGAGCTGCTCGACACCGCCGCCAACCGGCGCCGCCTGCCGGTGC
Organism: uncultured Arenimonas sp.; assembly: GCA_966211005.1. Taxonomy (GTDB): domain Bacteria; phylum Pseudomonadota; class Gammaproteobacteria; order Xanthomonadales; family Xanthomonadaceae; genus Arenimonas. Next base: position 1,483 of record CBIHMN010000259.1, on the reverse strand, counting down.
CCGAACTCGGGCAGCAGTGGCATGGCCTGGCGGGCGTCTCGCCGGCGATGGAAGAAGTGCGCCGGCAGATCCTGCGTGTCGCGCCCACCGACGCGTCGGTGTTCATCGAGGGCGAGAGCGGCGTGGGCAAGGAGCTGGTCGCCGCGGCGATCCATGCCGAGAGCGGCCGCAAGGGCCCGTTCGTCGCGCTCAACTGTGGCGCCGTGCCGTCGGAACTGCTGACGAGCCAGCTGTTCGGCCACGAGCGTGGCAGCTTCACCGGCGCCAACAGCCGCCACGTGGGCCTGTTCGAGCAGGCCGAGGGCGGCACGCTGTTCCTCGACGAGATCACCGAGATGCCGATCCACCTGCAGGTGCACCTGCTGCGGGCACTCGAATCGCGGATGATCCGCCGCGTCGGCGGCACCGAGGACATCGCGGTCGACGTGCGCGTCATCTCGGCGACCAACCGCGCGCACGCCGAGGCGATCCGCGAGCACAAGCTGCGCGAAGATCTTTTCTACCGGCTCGCGGAGTTCCCGATGTCGGTGCCGGCGCTGCGCGAGCGGCCCGAGGACGTGATGGCCATCGCCGACGTCTTCCTGCAGCGGCTCAACGAGCGCTACGGCTCGCAGCGCGCGCTGTCGCGCGAAGGCGCCGACCGGCTCGAGCGCCACAGCTGGCCGGGCAATGTGCGCGAGCTGAAGAACGTGATCCAGCGCGCCTACATCCTCGCCGAGGACGATCTGCTGACGCCGACGCTGCCGATGTCCGAGCACGCGCGCCCGCTGGCGGAGACGGCGAGCACCATCACGTTCGCGGTCGGCACGCCGATGCACGAGATCGAGCGGCGCATGCTGTTCAAGACGCTCGCCTTCTACGACAACAACAAGGTGAAGGCGGCACAGGCGCTGGGCGTCACCACGAAGACGATCTACAACCGCCTCACCGCCTACCAGTCGGCGGCCAAGGAGAACGCGCATGCGGGGGGTTCCGCCGAAGGAGCCTGACGGCGGCGGTGCCGGCGCGCCCGGGGCCGTGTCGGTCGATCGCGACCTCGTGTCGCGGACGATCCACGACCTGCGCAACGGCCTCAACTCCCTGCTGATGAACGCCGCGGTGCTCGCCGGCAAGCTGCCGCCGGCCGATCGCGACGGCCGCTTCGCGCGGCAGCTGCAGGCCGACGGCGAGCGTTGCGCGGCGCTGCTGCAGGCCTTCTGCGACGCGCTGCGCCCACCGGAGCAGCCGCGCGTGGGCGACACGCCGCCCGCCTCCGGAGCGGCGCCGGAGACGTCGGCCGGCGCCGTGCTGATCGTCGACGACGATGCCGACAGTGCCGCCACCCTGCGCCTGCTGATGCAGCTCGAAGGGCTGCGCGTGCAGACCGCCGGCGACGGTGCCGCCGCGCTGGCCGCGGCCGAGCGCTTCCACCCCGACGTGGTGCTGTGCGACCTGCAGCTGCCCGACGCGCTGGACGGGTTCGAAGTGGCGCGCCGGCTGCGCG
>CBIHMN010000258.1:0-3727 GCA_966211005.1 uncultured Arenimonas sp. | reverse complement strand
CCTGGTCGAGGAGTTCGAAGCGCTTGGTCGCGAGGTCCGCGCGCAGGCCGGTGCCTTCGAGTATAGAGGCGCCCTGCGTGACGGTCACCCGATGGTCGCTGCGGGCCTGGTCGGCTTTCGGCAGCACCACCAGACGGGCGGTGTCGAGCTGCGCCGGCGGCTGGTCGCCCTTCGCCGGCCCGACCATGCGCACCGCACGCAGCAGATGCACTTCCTCGGCGCCGGGGCTCACCCACGCGGCCTGCGAGCGGGCATTCCAGCGGCCGCCGTCTTCGTCCGGGAACGAGAACCGCGGTTGCACCAGGCTCAGGCTGCGGCCGCCGACATCGCGCTGCAGGTACGGGCCGCGCACGGTGAACGATTCGCGGCCGTCGTCGTCGAGCGTCACCAGTTCGAAATCGCGCAGCACGTAATCGGAACGTTCCACCGTCGCGGCGGGCGCCCTCGCCGGCGCGCGCAGCTGCCACACGGCGACCGACGCCAGCACGATCGCGAGCCCGAGCAGCACGAGATTGAGCGCGGTGCGGTTCATCGCGCGAAGCCCGCCAGCACCGCGTCGCGCAGGCCGCGCGCCTGCAGGATCAGGTCGCACAGCTGCCGCGCGGCGCCTTCGCCCCCGCGCGCCGGCGTGACCCAGTGCACGCGTTCGGCGACCCACGGATGCGCGTTCGCGGGCGCGACCGCGAAGCCGGCTTCGGCGAGCGCCGGCAGGTCGGGCAGGTCGTCGCCCATATGCGCCACTTCGTCGCGCCGCAGCCCGAGCTGCTCGCGCAGCGCGCGCAGCGTCGCGGCCTTGTCGGCGACGCCGACATGCACGTGCGAGAGCTTCAGGTCGTCCGCGCGCCGCGCGGTCACCTCGCCGTGGCGCGCGGTGATCAGCGCGACCGTGACGCCGTGGTCCTCGAGCAACCGCAGGCCGAGCCCGTCCTGCACGTGGAAGCGTTTGGACTCGATGCCGTCGCCGGCGTAATACAGCCCGCCGTCGGTCAGCGTGCCGTCGACGTCGAAACAGGCGAGCCGGATCTTCGCGGCGCGGGCGAGCAGGTCGGGAGTCATGGCGGCGGATCAGACCACGCGCGCGCGCAACAGGTCATGAATGTTCAGGGCGCCGATCACGCGGTTGCGCGCGTCGACCACGACCAGCGCCGAGATCTTGTGTTCTTCCATCAGGTGCGCGGCCTCGACGGCCAGCGCGTCGTCGCCGATCGCTTTCGGCGCCCGGCCCATCACTTCCGACACCGGCGTGCCGTGCAGGTCGAGCGGGCCGCGATCGAGCGCGCGGCGCAGGTCGCCGTCGGTGAACACGCCGACGAGCACGCCGTCGGCGTCGACCACCGCCGTCATGCCGAGCCGCTTGCGCGTCATCTCCAGCAGCGCGACCGTGGTGCTGGCGTCCGCGCGCACGCTCGGCACGTCGTCGCCGGCATGCATCACGTCGCGGATATGCAGCAGCAGCCGGCGGCCGAGCGCGCCGGCCGGATGCGAACGCGCGAAATCGTCGGCGGTGAACCCGCGCGCTTCCAGCAGCGCGACCGCCAGCGCATCGCCCAGCGCCAGCGCGGCGGTGGTGCTCGACGTCGGCGCCAGCCCGAGCGGACAGGCCTCGGCCGGGACGCTGGCGTCGAGGTGCACGGCGGCGAAACCGGCCATCGACGATTGCGGGCGGCCGGTGACCGCGATCATCGGCACGCCCTGGCGCTTCAGCGCCGGCACGATCGCCAGGATCTCCTCGGATTCGCCGGAATTCGACAACGCCACCACCACGTCGCTGTCGGTGACCATGCCCAGGTCGCCATGGCTGGCCTCGCCGGGATGCATGAAGAACGACGGCGTGCCGGTGGACGCCAGCGTCGCGGCGATCTTGCGCGCGATGTGGCCCGACTTGCCCATCCCCGTGCAGACCACCCGCCCGCGGCAGTCCAGCATGAGCCGGCACGCGGCGGCGAATTCCGGCCCGAGCCTCGCCCCGAGCGCCTGCAGCGCCTGCGTTTCGATCTCGACGACCGCCCGGCCGCTGGCGATGAGGGCCGCGTCGTCGATCGTGGGCGGAGCAGGGGAAGACGACATGGGTGCCGGAACCTGTAGGAGGGCCTTCAGGCCCGAATGGCTTTATGATGCGGCCCCGCATTGTAAGGCCTCCGTGCATCCGCCCGGCGGCGCCGCCATGACCCCTGAACAGATCCGCGAACTGATAGAAGCCGGCCTCCCCGGCGCCACCGCCCACGTGCAGGGTGACGACGGCGTCCATTTCGAGGCCACCGTCGTGTCCGAAACCTTTCGCGGCAAGCTCCCGCTCGCCCGCCACCGGCTGGTCTACGCGACGCTCGGTCCCCGCATGGGCGGCGAGATCCACGCGCTGGCGCTGCGCACGCTGACGCCCGAAGAAACCTAGTTGTGGGAGGGCCTTCAGGCCCGAACGCTCCGCGATCCAATCGGGCCTGAAGGCCCTCCCACAGGACTCCCTGGAATGGCCAAGATCCTCATCACCGGCGGCGAAGTGCTGCAGGGCGACGTGCAGATTTCCGGCGCGAAGAACGCCGTGCTGCCGATCCTCGCCGCGACGCTGCTCGCCGACGGCCCGATCTCGATCGGCAACGTGCCGCATCTGCACGACGTCACCACGACGATGGAACTGCTGGGCGCGATGGGCGTGCAGCTGATGGTCGACGAGAAGCTGACGATCACCGCCGACCCGCGCTTCATCACCAGCACCGTCGCCCCGTACGAGCTGGTCAAGACGATGCGCGCGTCGATCCTCGTGCTCGGCCCGCTGGTCGCGCGCTTCGGCACCGCCGAAGTGTCGCTGCCCGGCGGCTGCGCGATCGGCTCGCGCCCGGTGGAGCAGCACATCCGCGGCCTGCAGGCGCTCGGCGCCGAGGTCGTGGTCGAGAACGGATTCATCAAGGCGCGCGCCGACCGCCTGCGCGGCGGCCGCTACATGTTCGACATGGTCACCGTCACCGGCACCGAGAACGTGCTGATGGCCGCCGTGCTCGCCAAAGGCACGTCGGTACTCGAGAACTGCGCGCAGGAGCCCGAGGTCGTCGACCTCGCGCACTGCCTGATCGCGATGGGCGCCGACATCGAAGGCGCCGGCACCGGCCGCATCGTCGTGCGCGGCGTCGACCGCCTCGCCGGCATCCACTACGACGTGCTGCCCGACCGCATCGAGGCCGGCACCTTCCTCGTCGCCGGCGCGATGACCGGCGGCCGCGTCGTCGCCCGCAAGAGCCGCGCCGACACGATGGACGCGATCCTGGTGAAGCTCGAGGAAGCCGGCGCCCAGGTCAACACCGGCCCCGACTGGATCGAGGTCGACATGCGCGGCCGCCGCCCGAAGGCGATCAACCTCACCACCGCGCCGTACCCCGCCTTCCCGACCGACATGCAGGCGCAGTTCGCCGCGCTCAACACCGTCGCCGAAGGCGTCGGCATCATCACCGAGACCATCTTCGAGAACCGCTTCATGCACCTCGACGAACTGTCGCGCCTCGGCGCCGACATCCGCATCGAGGGCAACACCGCCATCATCCGCGGCGTCGAGAAGATGACCGGCGCCCCGATCATGGCCACCGACCTGCGCGCCTCCGCATCGCTCGTCCTGGCCGGCCTCGTCGCCCGGGGCGAGACCACCGTCGATCGCATCTATCACATCGATCGCGGCTACGAGAACATCGAAGAAAAACTCGGCACGCTCGGGGCGCGGATTCGCCGGCTGCCTTCCTGA
>CBIHMN010000257.1:0-3749 GCA_966211005.1 uncultured Arenimonas sp. | reverse complement strand
CGGATTCGCGCACCAGGCGCGCGGCGAGTTCGACGCGGCGGAACGCGCGTACGCGGCGGCGCTCGCGCGCGAGCCCGCCCTCGCGTTCGCATGGCAGACGATGGCGGCGCTGCAGGACGCGGCCGGCCGCCGCGAACGCGCGCTTCAGGCGTATCGCCGCGCGCCTGGTGCGCGAATCCGAGGTTGACGCAGACGCCGGCGCCCGCGCCCAGTGCGACGGCGCGGCGGTAGTGCGCGATCGCGCCGGCGAGATCGCCGCGCCGATGCGCGACGACGCCGGCCAGGTTGCGTGCGTCGCGGTGGTCCGGCGCGCGCTGCAGCAGCGCATCGAGCGTGCGTGCGGCTTCGGCGAGTCGACCGGCACCGGCCTCGTCGTGTGCGCGCCGCAGCAGGGCCGCGACGTCGGCGCCGGCCGGTAGCCCGCTTCCCGACGGCATCAGCGCGGTTTCGCCGGCAGCGGGAACGGGGTGACGACGCCGTCGCCGCCCGTCGCATCGCGGATCGCCGACGCGCCCTTGCGGTCGACCTCCTCGACGCGCACCACGGCCTGCATCGGCAGGTGCAGCACACGGGTGTCCGCGAACTCGGCGCGCAGCCGCTCTTCGGTCGGATCGACCACCACGCCCTCGGCGACGTCGAACACGAGGTCGGCGACTTCGGTGAATCCCCACAGCGCGCTCGCCCCGACGCGCCGCGCGTACAGCTCGTACACCTTGCCGGCGTTGAGGAACGTGACTTTGTAGAGGATGCGTGCGGTCATGGCCCGATCATAGGTCCGGACGGCCTCAGACGCCTCTCGACCGCCGCGCCAGTGACGGCCTCAGCATCAGGGCGAACACCGCGCCGACGAGGAAGCCGGTCAGGTGCGCCCACCACGCGACCGCGCCGAAGTTCGGGCCGACGAACGTGAAGGCCAGCTGCAGCACCGCCCACAGCCCGATCAGCACCGCGGCCGGCACGCGGATGAACTCGAGCCAGAGCCCGAGCGGCACGACCACGCCGAGGCGCGCATTCGGAAACAGCGCCAGGTACGCGCCGATCACCGCCGACACGCCGCCGCTGGCGCCGATGATCGACCGCGCCGGTGCGCCCATCAGCAGCGCGGCGGCGAGGTTCGCGAGGGCGCCGCCGAGGAGGAACAGCACGAGAAACCGCCACGCGCCGAGACTGCGTTCGGCCGGCAACCCGAAGATCAGCAGGAACAGCAGGTTGCCGACCAGGTGCATCACGTCGGCGTGGATGAACAGCGCGCTGAGCAGCGTCAGCAGGCGTTCGTCGCGCAGCGCCGCGCCCCAGTCGGTGACGCTGCCCGACAGCGTGCCCCAGCGCAGCAGCGCCTCGCGCCACGCCGCATCGTCGGGCAGCAGCGCGATCCAGACATACGTGGCGATCATCACCAGCGCCAGCAGCGGCGTCGCCCAGCGACGGCGCACGCGCTTGCGACGCGGCAGGTCGACGAAGGGCCCGCTCATGGCCGCGCCAGCAGCACGCGGCGGCCATTCACCGCGAGCACCGCGCCATCGCGGCGGATCGCCTCGACGACGATCCCGGGCGCCGGCGCCGCGCCCTCGACCAGCCGCTGACCGTCGACGATGACGAAGCGGCGCGCCGGCTCTTCGCTGTACACATGCATGCTCAGTTTCAGCGGCGGCAGCGCGGCCCGCTCGGACGCCGGCAGCGACGCGAGGCCCGGGAGCGGCGGATCCACCGCGGAGTCCGCGGGAGCCGCCGTCGCCGATGTCGTGTCCGGCGGAAGGGCTGTCGGCGCCACAGGCATGCCAGCCAGCGGCGCGGCGGGCTGCTCGGCAGCGGGTGCATCGGCGAACGCCGGGGCGGCGTCGCGCCCCGGGTCGAAAGGCGTCGGCGCCACCGTCGGTGCAGGCGTCGATGCCGGCGGCGGGGCAGTCGCGGTCGCCGGCGTCGGGGCCGGCAGCGGCGCGGGTGCCGGCGCGGGCGCGGGCGCGGGCGTGATCGTCGGCGTGGGTGCGGGCGCAGGCATCGGCGTCGCGACCGGCACCGTCGCGGCGTCGACGTCGCGACGGCCGGACTCACGCCACGCCCAGCCGGCACCGACCGCCAGCAGCACCCCCACCGTCGCCGCGAGCGCCCACGCCGGGGCCTGCCGACGCCGCCGGCGCGCCAGCGCCTGCTGCTCGACGAACAGCCCCGGCGCCTTGCCGCGCTGGCGTTCGGCTTCGGAACGGCGCAGCGCCTCGAGGATCAGCGACATCAGTCGAGCTCCGTGCGCAGCTGCGGCCCCGCGTCGTCGCGTGCGGCGAGCGCCAGCAGCGTTTCCGGACCGATCACGCCGTCGGCCACCAGCCCGTGCGCGGTCTGCAGCCGGCGCACCGCGGCGACGCTGCCGTCGTCGAGCACGGCCGGTCCGGCCTCCGGCAGCGCGAGGCCGGTGCGGTCGCGCAGCCGGTCGTGGATCCAGTCGACCGCCGGGCCGGTGTCGCCCGCCATCGGCGATGTCCCGAGGAATTCCGGCCCGCGCCAGAGCGACGCGTAGTCGCCGCGCCAGTGGCGATCCAGCGCGAGCCGGTCGACGTCGAACCGGCGTCCGCCGAGCGACAGTCGCGCGCGCAGCGCATCGACGCCGAGCAGCACCGCCCATGCGTCGCCTTCGCCGCTGTGCAGCCGCAGCAGCGCCGGCCGCCCGAGCGCCGCCAGCTTGTCGAGTCCGGCGCGTCCGCGCACGCAGAACAGCCCGGGCGACAGCACCGGCGGGCACGCGGCGGCGTCGGCGATCGTGGCTTCGTTGGCGCGCACCGCCCACAGCTCCAGCAGCTCGCTCCACGCCGGGGCCGCCGACGCACCGGCGAGGCGCACGCGCTGCTCCAGTGCTTCGCCGCCGACATGTTCGAGCGGCGGCGCGACCGGTGTCGCGCGCGCGCTCGCCGGCGTCGCGGGCGCCGGCGGCGGACGCCGCGGCCACAGCCACAGGGTCACCGCGATCAGCACGATCGCGAGCGCGGCGATCGTCGCGACGCGCGGCTTCGGCACGCGCGACAGCCGCGGCGCGAGCGCCTCGCGCGCGGCGCGCTCGACATCCTTCTCGCCGATCTGCGTGCGGTCCTGCGCGTAGCCGCCGAGCAGCGCGCGTTCGGGCGGCGTGCCGCGGCTGGTGAACATCGTCGCCGAACGCGCGTGGATCTCGCGCACCGCGAGGCGCGTGAACGGAAACCCGTGCCCGCCGGCGACCGCCCAGCGATGCCGCAGGTACGCGTCGGTTTCCGCCTCGTCCAGCGGCGTCAGGTGGTAGCGCGCGGTGATGCGCTGCGCGAGCTGGCGCAGGTCGTCGCGGGCCAGCACGTCGCGCAGTTCCGGCTGGCCGAGCAGCAGCACCTGCAGCAGCTTCTGCGTCGGCGTCTCCAGGTTCGTCAGCAGCCGCACCTGTTCGAGCGCGTCGACGCTCAGGTCCTGCGCCTCGTCGATGATCAGCACCACGCGCAGGCCCTCGGCATACGCGTCGAGCAGATAGTGGTTCAGCGCGTCGACGAGCGCCTTCAGGCTGCCGCGCCGGCCGGCGAGGTCGATGCGCAGCTCCTCGCACACCGTTTCCATCAGCTCGACCGGATCGAGCCGCGGGTTCAGCACCAGCGCGATGCGCACGTTCTCCGGCAACTGCTCCAGCAGCAGCCGGCACAGCGTGGTCTTGCCCGTGCCGACCTCGCCGGTGAGCTGCACGAAGCCGCCGCTGCCGCCCTGGCCGATGCCGAACAGCAGGTGCGCGAGCGCGTCCCGGT
>CBIHMN010000256.1:0-3752 GCA_966211005.1 uncultured Arenimonas sp. | reverse complement strand
GGCGACAAGGTGGCACTGAAGGACTACCCGTCGGCCGGGTTCGAGCCCATGGGCGTGCCGGCGACGCCGATGTTCGAGCGCGGCTGCGAAATCAGCCGGGTGGTTCCGATGGCGCGCGACTAGCGGCGAATTCCTGCACGCGCGTGCCCCGAACGCTGATGGTGCGTCGCAACATGCATGTGATCGGCGTCACGGTTACGGTCGACCCGGGCCCCGGGATCCTCCCGGCGCCACCGGGGAAGGGACCAGATTTCATGAAGATGCTTGCAAAGGCCATCGCGGTGGCCGTGGGAACGCTCGTGTGTGCGGGTACCGCGCAGGCCGCCACGTATGTCGTGACCGCCAACGGCAACAAGTTCGACGCCTCGCTCGCGCGCAAGCTCGAAGCGGCCGGCGGCGTCGTCACGGCGCGGCTGCCGCAGGTCGGCCTCGCGATCGTCGAGTCGTCCGATGCCGGTTTCCAGCAGCGCGCGAGCCGCGTGCCGGGCATCTTCTCGGTGGCGCGCGACATCGAGCTGCAGTTCGACCTGCCGCCCGCGACCGCGGACTACGAGGCCGACTACGCCAATCCGCCGGCGTCCGGCGACAACGACACCCGCTTCGACCTGCAGTGGGGCCATGCGGCGATCGATGCCGCGGGTGCGTGGAACAAGGGTCATCGTGGCGCCGGCGTCGTCGTCGCCGTGCTCGACTCCGGCGTGGCGTGCATCCACCCGGACATCGCGCCGAACCTGCTGGCCGCCGGCTCCACGTCGTTCGTGCCGGGCGAGACGCACTGCCTGTCGCGCACGAACGTGTTCAACCACGGCTCGCATGTGGCCGGCACGATCGCGGCGCCCGACAACGGCATCGGCACGATCGGCGTCGCACCGGAAGCGAAGCTCATCGCGGTGAAGGTGCTTTCCGAGGTCACCGGCTCCGGCAGCTTCGCCGGCATCATCCAGGGCATCGTGCACGCCGCCGACCAGGGCGCGGACGTGATCAACATGAGCCTCGGCATCCGTGGCGGCCTGCAGGTGAACGGCCCAGGCGCCAACGACGTGCGCGACCTGATGAACGCGGCGGCGCGCGCGACGCGCTACGCGGAAAGCCAGAACGCGATCATCGTGGCGTCCGCCGGCAACGACGGCCGCGATCTCGATGCCGACAGCGGCCTGAAGGTCTGCGACGACGACGGCACCTGCTGGGTGTCGAACCTCCGGTCGTTCCCGGGCGAACTGCCGGGCGTGCTCACCGTGGCGGCGACGGCGCCGGTCGGCTGGGCGATCGATCCGAACGGCAGCCTCGACTACCTGGCCAGCTATTCGAACTACGGCCAGTCGGCGATCGACTTCGCCGGGCCCGGTGGCGACGGCATGTATCCGGGCAACGAGGCGTGCGTGGTGGCCGGCGTGCCGCAGGCGTGCTGGGTGTTCGACATGGTGTTCAGCGTCGGCGGGTATGCCCAGGTGGGCAACCAGCTGTTCGCGTCGTACAGCTGGTCGGCGGGCACCAGCATGGCGGCGCCGCACGTGGCGGGCGTCGCGGCGCTTGTCATCGGCAAGCACGGCGGCGAGATGGCGCCGGCGCAGGTCAAGCGCATCCTGCGCGCCTCGGCCGACGACCTGGGCAAGCCGGGCAACGACAGCGAGTACGGCGGCGGGCGCGTGAACGCGTCGCGCGCGGTCGATCTCTGAGTCCGACCGGGCGACTCGCGAAACGGAAGGCGGCCCGCGGGCCGCCTTCTTCTTTCAGTCCAGCAGATCGTGGCTTTCGCCGGTCGGGCCGGCGTCGCCCGTCTCGAACGTGCGCACGCGCTTCGCGTCGCGGCGTTCCTCCGCGAAGCGGCGCACGGTTTCCCGCAGCAGCTCGGCGTCCTTCAGCCACGCGATGTGCACCTCCGGCGTGGACGCATCGGTGGTGTAGAGGATCACCTCGCCGAGCCCGAACAGGCGCTCGAAGAACGTCTGCTCGAGGCGGGTGTCGCGCACGCGATAGAGCTCCAGGTCTTCCGTGGTGCGGTTGAACACGCCGCGGCGGATGCGCAGCCGCTCGGTGGTCAGCGTGAACACGGTGTTCCGGACGACGAGCCAGCGCCAGATCGCCCACGGAATCGGGATCAGCAGCAGGCACGACAGGAACCAGCCGGCGTTCTGCCATTGCGACGGGGTGCCGGCCCATTCGACGCGTTCGGCGGTGGCGGACATCGGCGTGCTCCGTGAGTCAGTCGGGTCGGGAGGCCAGCGCCGCCAGCACCGCGCGGTCGACGTTCCCCCCGGAGAGGATAAGGCCGACGCGGCGGCCGGCGAAGCGCTCGCGATGGCGCAGGACCGCGGCCAGCACGGTCGCGCCGGACGGTTCCACGAGCACCTTGAGCCGCTCCAGCAGCAGGCGCATCGCCGCCAGCACCTCGTCGTCGGACACCAGCAGCGCCTCGACGCGGTGATCGCGCATCAGCTGCAGGTTCAGCGCGCCGACCGTGCCGCGCAGGCCGTCGCAGATCGTGTCGGGCGTGAAATCGGTGACGCGGCGGCCCTGGCGCAGCGATTCGAAGGTTTCGGCGGCGCCTTCCGGTTCGGCGCCGAAGACCGGCAGGTCGGGGAAACGGCCATGCGCGGCGATCGCGCTGCCGCCGATGAGGCCGCCGCCGCCGATCGGCGTCATCAGGGCGTCGAGCGGCCCGGTTTCGGCGAGCAGTTCGAGCGCGGCCGTACCCTGGCCGGCGATCACGTGCGGATCGGTGTAGGGATGCACCAGCGTGGCGCCGGTGCGGGCGCGCACGGCTTCGGCCATCGCTTCGCGCGCGGCGATCGTCGGCGCGCAGCGGTGCAGCGTGGCGCCGGCCGCTTCGATCGCGGCGAGCTTGCCCGCGACCGCGCCTTCCGGCACCACCACATGCGCCGGGATGCCGCGCACGCGCGCGGCGAGCGCGAGTGCCGCGCCGTGATTGCCGGACGAATGGGTGACGACGCCGCGCGCGGCGGTGGCGTCGTCGAGCGCCATCACCGCGTTGCAGGCGCCGCGGAACTTGAACGCGCCGGAGCGCTGCAGGTTTTCGCACTTGAAGTGCAGCGACGCCCCGGCGAGTGCGTCGAGCGACGCCGAGCGCAGCACGGGCGTGCGGTGCGCATGCGGGGCGATGCGGGCGGCGGCCGCGAGCACGGCCGTGTGGTCGAGCGGAGCGTTCGGCATGCGACGGCACCGGTGGGCGAGAGCGCAGCGTAGCAAGCGCGCCGGTGGATGCGGCGGCCGGTCAGGAACCGCGTGCTAGCCTGACCGCCCTGTCTTTCACCCCCCGGAAAGCGCCGCGACATGAGTGTTCCGAGTCGACCGGACGGCTACGTCCACCTCGCCGATTACCGGCCGCCCGCGTGGCGCATCCCTTCCGTCGACCTGCAGTTCGACCTCGATCCCGAGGCGACGATCGTGGAGGCGCGGCTGGCGCTCTCGCCGGACCCGGCGCAGCCCGGCGTCGATCCGCTGCTCGACGGCGAGGAGCTGGACCTGCTGGCGATCGCGATCGACGGCGCGCCGCTGTCGCCCGACGCCTACGACTACGACGGCCGCCGGCTGCGGCTGATCGGCGTGCGGGCGGCCTGCACGCTGGAAACGCGGGTGCGTATCCGGCCGGCCGCGAACACACGGCTCGAGGGCCTGTACCGCAGCGGCCCGTTGCTGCTGACCCAATGCGAAGCCGAAGGCTTCCGCCGCATCACGTTCCTCGCCGACCGCCCCGACGTGATGCCGACGTGGCGCATCGTGCTGCGCGCCGA
>CBIHMN010000255.1:0-3755 GCA_966211005.1 uncultured Arenimonas sp. | reverse complement strand
CGCGAACGCCGCGGTCTTGCCGGTGCCGGTCTGCGCCTGGCCGAGCACGTCGCGGCCGGCCAGCAGGTGCGGGATCGTCGCGGCCTGGATCGGCGACGGCGATTCATAGCCGACGTCGGCCAGCGCCTTCAGCAGCGGCTCGCCGAGGGCGAGGTCGCGGAACAGCACGGGCGCGCCGGGCGCGTCGTTCGGGGTCGGGTTCATCGGGGATCCGGTCGTTTCGGGGAGCTTCGACGCATTCCGGACAACCACGGAGATCGCGAAGGGACCGGCATTGTAGCGCGTGGCGGGTGAAGGAGCCGGCCGCGAGGCGGGTTCTGGTAGGCTCTCGCGGCCATGATCTATCTCTGGACCAAGACGTTCCACCTGCTGTTCGTCGTCAGCTGGATCGCGGCCGTGTTCTACCTGCCGCGGATCCTCGTGAACGTGGCCGAGACGACGGGGCAGGCGGACGTGCAGGCGCGGCTGTTCCTGATGGGGCGGCGGCTGTACGGCTTCGGCCACGGCATGTTCGGACTGGCGGTGCTGCTCGGCGTACTGCTGTGGCTCGGGCACCGGTGGTGGCCGGCGCTGTGGCCCGACGTGGTCACCGGTGGCTGGCTGCACGCGAAGCTGGGCCTGGTGGTCGTGCTGCTGGTGTATTTCACCGTCGCCGGGCAGTGGCTCAAGCGGGCGCAGGCGGGCGGGCGGATGCCTTCGCCGACGGTGCTGCGCTGGTTCAACGAGCTGCCGCTGCTGGCGCTCGTGCCGATCTTCTATCTGGTGCTGGCGAAACCCTTCTGATGCCGTCCCGGCGTGCCGCCACCGCTGCGGGATTCGCAGCGATCGTGCTGTGGGCGGCGCTCGCGCTGCTGACGACGGCGACCGACGGCATTCCGCCGTTCCAGCTGCTGGCGCTCGGCTTCGCGATGGCGGGCGTCGCCGGGCTGGCGTGGGTGCTGCGTCCGGGCGGTCCCGGCCCACGGGCGCTGCGGCAGCCCCCGGCGGCCGCGCTGCTGGCCACCGCCGGGTTGTCGGGCTATCACGCGCTGTACTTCATCGCGCTCAAGCGCGCGCCGGTGGTCGAGGCGAGCGTCGTCAACTATCTGTGGCCGCTGCTGATCGTGGTGTTCGCCGCGGTGATCGGCGGCACGCGCGTCCGCCCGGCGCAATGGCTCGGCACGGTGCTCGGGCTGGTCGCGGCCGTGCTCGTGGTCACGCGCGGCGGCTGGCCGCGGCTGGAGCCGGCACACGCCACCGGCTATCTCGCGGCGCTCGCCGGCGCGGTGGTCTGGGCGCTGTATTCGGTACTCAACCGGCGGTTCGCGGCGGTGCCGAGCAGCGCGGTCGTCGTCGCCTGTCTCGCGACGGCGGCGTTCGGCGCGCTCATGCATGCCGGCTTCGAGTCGTGGCGGACACCGACGCCGGCGCAGTGGGCGGCCATCGCCGCGCTCGGGCTCGGACCCACCGGTCTGGCGTTCTGGCTTTGGGACATCGGTACCAAGCGTGGCGACCTCGCGGTGCTCGGCACGCTGTCCTACGCGGCCCCGCTGTTGTCGACGGCGCTGCTGCTGGTGTTCGCCAGGGCGGAGCCGCACTGGACGCAGGCGGCGGCGGTCGCGCTGCTGCTCGCCGGCGCGTGGCTCGGCGTGCGCGGGGCCCCCGCCTCAGCGGAACACGAACCAGCCCAGTAGCGCCATCGGCAGCGGGATCAGCAGGCCGGCGATGGTCATCCAGGCCGGATGCGGCAGTGCGAACAGGCTGATCGCCGCGAGCACCAGCATCACCAGCCCGATGACGACCGCGACCGCGCGCTTGTGGCGCAGGCTGACCGTCGTCGCGGTCCCCGCGGCGAGGAACGTCGCGACGGCGTAGGACGCCAGCACGAAGAACAGCGCGCCGACCGGCGCGGACGCCATCGCGTCGGCGACGGCGGCCTTGTCGCGGATGTCGAGGCCATCGGGAGGCGGATACACCGAGTGGCCGAGCCACTGGATCGACGCCACGACGATCAGCATCACCACCAAACCGGCGATGACGGCTCCCATGCTTCGCACCATCGGTGGTCCTCGCTCCCGCGCCTGAAGGCGCGCCTGCCCGGGCGTCGGCGCCCAGGCGGCATCATCGTGGGGAGCACGATGACGCCGCGTGAGCATGCCGGTCAGGGCGTGGCGGCCGGCGCGTCGCCCTTCAGGTAGCGGTCGAGGAACGCCAGCACGCGGCCGTAGCCTTCCAGCTGGTTCTTCTTCTTGCTGAAGCCGTGGCCTTCGTCGGGGAACACGACGTATTCCACCGGCACGCCGTTCTGCTTCACCGCGGCGACGATGTCGTCGCTTTCCGGCTTGATCACGCGCGGGTCGTTGGCGCCCTGCAGCACCATCAGCGGCACGTCGATCTTGTCGGCGTGGAACAGCGGCGAGGTCGCGATCAGGAAATCACGCTGCGTTTCCGGATTGCCGATCTCCTGGTACAGCGCCTCGCGGAACGACTCCCAGTACGGGGGGATGCTTTCCAGCGTCCGCAGCCAGTTCGACACGCCGAAGATGTTCACGCCGGCCTTGAACTCGCCCGGCTGGAACGCGAGCGCCGACAGCACCATGTAGCCGCCGTAGCTGCCGCCGATGATGCCGATGCGCTCGTCGTCGACGTAGTCGAGCGACTGCAGGTACTTCTTCGCGGCGACGGTGTCCCACAGCGGTTCGCGGCCATGCTTGCCGTCGTCGGCGGCGAAGAACGTCTTGCCGTAACCCGAGCTGCCGCGATTGTTGATGCCCAGCACGACGTAGCCGTGGTTCACGAGGTACTGGATGAAGGCCGAATGCGCGCGCGTGGTCTGGCCACCCGGGCCGCCGTGCACCCACACCAGCGCCGGCACCTTGTTCGTGGCGGTCGCCTGATGCGGCTTCCACAGGATGTTGGGGATCGCCATGCCGTCGAAGCTGTCGAAGCGCACCACCTGCGATTCGACGAGGTCGGCCGGGTCGATCGCCGGGTTCAGCGAGCGGGTGAGCGCCTTCGGCTCGCCGCCGATCGGCAGCACGTACAGGTCGTTCGGCTGGCGGTCGCCGTTGAGGTAGAACGCGAGCATCTTTTCCGAGCGCGAGATGCGCAGGTTGCGGATTTCGCCGGCCGGCAGCGTCGGCAGGGCCTGCTCGGCCCCGGTGGCGGCGTCGTACAGCTTCACCTGCGTGCTGCCGTCGACGTTGGTGGCGACCGCGAGGTACTTGCCGCCATGCGACAGCGACGCGTCGACGATGTCCCACGCGGCGCTGCGCACCGGCGAGTGCGTCCAGCTGCCGAGATCGACCCGGCGCAGCTCCGCGAACTCGCCGCGGTCGTTGGCGGTGTAGTACAGCCAGCGCCCGTCGGGGCTGAAGTCCTCGGCGAAGAACTGCGCGTCGCCGGTGTGCGCCGACACCTTCGTCGCCTTGCCGGTCGTGGTGTCGACCACGTGCAGGTCGCCGTCGTTGGTGGTGTGCGTTTCCGACAGCGCGATCCAGCGCCCGTCACCGGACACTTCCGACGGTTCCCAGCCGGCGTCGTTCCGGAACACCAGCTCGCGCGAATAGTCGGCCGCGTCGTACCGGTAGACGTCGAAGAACTTCGGGTCGCGCTCGTTCGTCATCACGTGGAACGCGCGGCCGTCGTCGGAGAAGCCGAGGAAGCCGGCCTTCAGGTTCTCGCCCGGCGTCAGGTCGCGTTCGACGCCGTCGGGGCCGATCACGTAGAGATGGTCTAGTTCGTTGCCGCCTTCGTCGCGCGTGACGAGCATGCGG
>CBIHMN010000254.1:0-3771 GCA_966211005.1 uncultured Arenimonas sp. | reverse complement strand
GGCCGCGGACGGCAGCATCTGGGTCGCGACGGCGAAAGGCGTCGCGATCGTGCAGCCCGACCAGCTGCCGCGCTACCAGCTCGCGCCGCCGCCGGTGGTGATCGAAGGGCTGCGCGTCGACGACCAGGCCGCGAGCGCGCACGGCGCGCTGGTGCTGCCGCCGGGCACGCGCAAACTCGAACTCGATTACGTGAGCCTCAGCTATCGGACGCCGGAACAGATCCGCTACCGCTACCGGCTCGAAGGCTTCGACAACGGCTGGGTCGAACGCAACCAGCGGCGCAACGCCCAGTACACGAACCTGCCACCGGGGCATTACCGGTTCCAGGTGAGCGCCGCGCAGCGCGGGTCGGGATGGAGCCCCGAAACCGCCTCCGTGGCTTTCGAGATCCGCCCGCGCTGGTACCAGCGGCCGTGGTTCGTGCCGGGGCTCGCGGCGGGGCTGGCGCTGCTGCTGTACGCGACCTACCGCGCGCGGGTCGGGCACCTGAAAGCGCGCGAAGCGCAGCTGAGCCGTACGGTGGCCGAGCGCACGCGCGCGCTCAGCGAGAAGAACAGCGAGCTCGAGCAGAAGAACGAAACCATCCGCCAGCAGAGCGAAGTGTTCGAACAGCTGTCGCGCACCGACGCGCTGACGGGCCTGCCGAACCGCCGCAGCATGGAAGAGACGCTGGGCCGCGCGTGGGCCGAGGCGACGCGCCGCGGGCAGCCGCTGAGCTTCGGCCTGCTCGACATCGACCACTTCAAGCGGATCAACGACGGCTGGTCGCACGACGCCGGCGACGAGGCGCTGCGTCGCGTCGCGCGGACGATGGCCGCGGTGCTCGGCCGTGACGGCCCCGGCGGCTGGCGTGGCGAGGAGCACGTCGCGCGATGGGGCGGGGAGGAATTCGCGCTGTTGTTTCCCGCCTGCGATCTGGCGGAAGCATGCCGCCGCGCGGAGGCGTTGCGGGCTGCGATCGCGGCGATCGACTGCGCGGATTTCGCGCCCGGGCTGGCGATCACCGCCAGCATCGGCGTGGCGGAGCGCGACGGCCTGGCGCATCACGAACGGCTGGTGTCGCGTGCCGACCAGCGACTGTACGAAGCCAAGCATGGCGGCCGGAACCGCGTATGCGGTTGAGCGTCGGGCGGGCGCCCGATGCGGCGCGTCGTCGGCTCAGCGCGTCGGCGGCGTGGAGGCGGGATCCGGGTCGTCGACCGCCGCGAGGATCTGCGGCAGCGGGCGCCCGTCGGCGTCGTGGTGATAGACGTGCAGGTCGCGCTGCGGGTACGGGATCGACACGCCGGCCCGGGTGAAGTCGCGGTGGATCGCTTCGATCAGATCGCTGCGGGCGGTGATGTAGTCCGGCGTGCCGACCCATGCGCGCAGCGTCAGGTCGACGCTGCTCTCGCCGAGGTTGCTCACCAGCACGTCGGCGGCCGGCTCGTCGAGCACCTGCGCATGGCCCGTCGCCAGGCCGAGCAGCACCGATCGCGCGGTGCCGATGTCGTCGCCGTACCCCACGCCGACGGTCAGGTCGATGCGCCGCTGCGAGCGGGCGGTGTAGTTGATGATCGGTGCCGACGTGATCTGGCTGTTGGGCAGGATCACGTCGTGGTTCTGCGGCGTGCGCAGCACCGTCTGGAAAATCCGGACCTGTTCGACGATGCCTTCGGTACCGGCCACCAGCACCGCGTCGCCGGCGCGGAAGGGGCGCAGCACGATCAGCATCACGCCCGAGGCGATGTTCGACAGCGAGTCCTTCAGCGCCAGGCCGATCGCGAGGCCGGCGGCGCCGAGCACCGCCAGCAGCGACGTCGTCGGTACGCCGAGCGCGTCGAGCGCGGCGACCGCGACGACCACCACGCCGATCGCGTGCACGAGACCGCGCAGGAAATCGCGCAGCGTCTGCTCCACGCCGAAGCGGAGCAGCACGCGGTCGACCGCCCGCGACAGCAGCTTCGACAGCCAGAAGCCGATCGCCGCGACGGCCAGCGCGACGCCGAAGCGCCACAGCCATTCGGACAGCAGCGCATGGTCGGGCAGGGCGGGCCCGCCGCCGCCGAACACGGCGAGTGCCCGGTCCATCAGCCGGCCTTGAGCTTCGCGAGGCGCAGCCACGTGTCGACGACGGTGTCGGGATTGAGCGACACCGATTCGATGCCCTGCTGCATCAGCCACTCGGCGAGGTCCGGGTGGTCGGACGGGCCCTGGCCGCAGATGCCGACGTACTTGCCGGCCTTCTTCGCCGCCGCGATCGCCATCGAGAGCATCTTCTTGACCGCCGGGTCGCGTTCGTCGAACAGGTGCGCGACCACGCCCGAATCACGGTCGAGGCCCAGCGTGAGCTGCGTCAGGTCGTTGGACCCGATCGAGAAGCCGTCGAAGATCTGCAGGAACTCGTCGGCGAGCACCGCATTGGACGGCAGCTCGCACATCATGATCACTTTCAGCCCGTTGACGCCCCGCACCAGCCCGTTCGCCTCCAGGGTGTTGATCACCGCCTGGCCTTCCCCGAGCGTGCGCACGAACGGGATCATGATCCAGCAGTTCGTCAGGCCCATCTCGTCGCGGACCTTGCGCACCGCGCGGCATTCGAGCGCGAAGCAGTCCTTGAAGTCCGGGTGCACGTAGCGCGAGGCGCCGCGGAACCCGATCATCGGATTCTCCTCGTGCGGTTCGTATTCCTTGCCGCCGACCAGGTTCGCGTACTCGTTCGACTTGAAATCCGACAGCCGGACGATCACCGGATGGGGCGCGAACGCCGCGGTCAGCGTCGCGATCCCTTCGGCCAGGCGCTCGACGTAGAACGTCACCGGGTCGCTGTAGCCGGCGGTGATCGCGTCGATCTGCTTTTTCAACGCCGGCGACTGCTTCTCGTATTCCAGCAGGGCACGCGGGTGGACGCCGATCTGCCGCGCGATGATGAATTCGAGGCGCGCCAGCCCGATGCCCTGGTGCGGCAGCTGCGCGAAATCGAACGCGCGCTCCGGGTTGCCGACGTTCATCATGATCTTCAGCGGCGCCGGCGGCATGTTGCCCAGATCGGTCGTCGTGACCTCGAACCCGAGCTCGCCTTCGTAGATGTAGCCGGTGTCGCCCTCGGCGCAGCTCACCGTCACCGGCGTGCCGTCGGCGATCACCTGCATGGCGTCGCCGGTGCCGACCACGGCAGGCACGCCGAGTTCGCGGGCGATGATCGCCGCGTGGCACGTGCGGCCGCCGCGATTGGTGACGATCGCCGCGGCGCGCTTCATGATCGGCTCCCAGTCGGGATCGGTCATGTCGGCGACGAGCACGTCGCCCGGCTGGAACTGGCTCATCTGCGCCAGGTTGCGCACGACGCGGGCGACGCCGCTGCCGATCTTCTGGCCGATCGCGCGGCCTTCGCTCAGCACCGGCCCGCGCTGCTGCAGGTTGTAGCGTTCGACCTGCGTGGTGCGCACGCGCGACTTCACCGTTTCCGGGCGCGCCTGCAGGATGTAGAGCTTGCCGGTGGCGCCGTCCTTGCCCCATTCGATGTCCATCGGCCGGCCGTAATGCTGCTCGATCACCAGCGCCTGCCGCGACAGCTCCTCGACGTCGGCGTCGGAAACGCAGAAGCGGCCGCGCAGGTCCGGCGGCACGTCCTCGGTGCGCACGCGCTCGCCCGGCGCGTCGGAGTACACCATCCGCAGCGCCTTGGAACCGATCGTGCGGCGCAGGATGGCCGGCCTGCCGGCCCGCAGCGTCGGCTTGTACACGTAGAACTCGTCGGGATTGACCGCGCCCTGCACGACCATCTCGCC
>CBIHMN010000253.1:0-3782 GCA_966211005.1 uncultured Arenimonas sp. | reverse complement strand
AGCGTCGCGCCGAAGCTCGACGCGAAGCGGCCGGCTTCGACGACCTCGGCGCGCGCGAGCGACATGATCAGCACGTGCTGCGAGAGCAGCGGCACGCCGGCCATCCAGAACTCCGTCTTCATCGGGTTGATCATCAGGATCACCGACGGGATCATCGGCAGCAGCATCAGCAGCGACAGGTAGGTCTGCGCTTCGCGGTAGCTCTTCGCGTAGGCGGCGACGATCGTCTGCAGCGCCGCGAACACCATCACCAGCGGCACCATCAGCAGGCCGGCGCGCACGACGAAGCCGGCGCCGAGTTCGACCACCATGCCCAGCTTCTCCAGCGGGATGAAGCGGAACGCCAGCGCGAAACACACCAGGCTCAGCATCATGCTGGTCATCGCGAACGCGAAGGTGGCGCCCAGCTTGCCGAGCACGATCTGCGCGCGCGTCGCCGGGGAGGCGAGCAGGGGCTCCAGCGACTGCCGCTCGCGCTCGCCGGCGGTGGTGTCGATCGCGAGGTACATGCCGCCGAGGAACGCGCCGAGCACCAGCAGGTACGGCAGGAAACCCAGCAGCATGCCGGCGCGCTGCTGCCGGCTGGCGAGATCGCGCTCGGCCACCGCGACCGGGGCGACCAGCGACGGATTCAGGCCGCGCGCCGACAGCCGCAGCGCGGCCTGCTGCCCGCCGTACGCCTTCAGCAGCCCGGTGAGGCGCGCGACCGGCGCGCGCGAATCCTGGTCGGAGCTGTCGTAGACCACTTCGACCTGCGCGGTGCGGCCCTGCCGCCACCAGTCCGGATACGACGCCGGCACGATCAGCACGGCCTTCGCCGCGCGGTCGCGCACCGCCGCCGACGGATCGTCCGGCGCCGGCTGCACGACGACGCCCTGGCTGCGCAGCCAGCCGACCAGGTTCGGCGCGCGTTCGGCGCCGACCACGGGCACCTCCAGCGGCTTCTCGGCGCTGGCGAGCTGCTTGTTGATCATGAAGCCCATCATGAACACGAAGAAGATCGGGCCCAGCAGCGGCCCCATCACCAGCGCGTTCATGATCGTCTTGCGGTCGCGCAGGTTCTCGACGACTTCCTTCAGGAAAACGATGCCGGCGGCCTTCATGCCATCAGTCCTTCTTCGGTGCCGATCGCCTTGACGAAGGCGTCCTCGAGGTTCGGTTCGCCCGTCTGCGCGCGCAGCTCGTCGGCCGTGCCTTCGGCCACGACGCGGCCGTGCGCGACGATCACGATGCGATCGCAGAGCGCGGCGACCTCCTGCATGATGTGGCTGGAGAACAGCACGCAGCGGCCTTCGTCCTTCTGCTGCAGCAGGAAGCGGCGCATCGCCCGCGTCGCCATCACGTCCAGCCCGTTGGTGGGCTCGTCGAGGATCACGTTGCGCGGGTCGTGCACCAGCGCGCGCGCGATGGCCGTCTTGACGCGCTGGCCCTGCGAGAAGCCTTCGGTGCGGCGGTCGATGATCTCCTCCATCCCCAGCGCCTGCACCAGCGCCTGCGTGCGCGCGGCGATGGTCGCGTCGTCGAGGCCGTGCAGGCGGCCGAAGTAGCGGATGTTCTCGCGGCTGGTGAGCCGCTTGTACAGCCCGCGCGAGTCCGGCAGCACGCCGAGCCGCCGGCGCACGGCGGTCGGGTCGGTCGCGACGTCGATGCCGTCGACCAGCACCTGCCCCGTATCGGGCTTCATCAGCGTGTAGAGCATGCGCAGCGTGGTGGTCTTGCCGGCGCCGTTCGGGCCGAGCAGGCCGGTGATCTGCCCGTCGCCGGCGCGGAACGTGACGCCGTCGACGGCTTTCACCGCGCCGAACGCCTTGTGCAGGTCGCGCACCTCGATCATGGCTCGGCTCCGTTGTAATCGATGAAGAACGGCAGCGCCGTCAGCGGTTCGAGGCAGCTCGCGTCGAGCGCGTCGAGGTCCAGCGATTCGACGAACTCGCCGGCGAGGCGCGGCATGCAGCCGCGCATCAGCAGGATGTGGCCCTGCCCGGTGCCCACCAGATGGCGCGCGCGCGGCAGCGACTTCGCCACTTCCTCGGCGTAGCGCGGCGGCGTCACCGGGTCGAACTCGCCCGACAGCAGCAGCACCGGCACGTCGAGCGTCAGCGGCTCGGCGAAGTCCGCCGAAACCGGGCCCTTCGGCCAGACGCTGCACTGGTTCAGCGTCACGCCGACCAGCGCGTGGCCGAGGATCAGGTCTTCATCCTCGTCGCGCCTCGCGAGCCGCGGCGCATCCTCGGCGCAGATCACCGACAGCTGCATGCCGTGGTTGATCTGCCCGGCGAGCGAGTCGTAGATCAGCGCCGCCTGCGCGACCAGCGATGCGGGTCGTCCCTTCACCGCCTCGTCGAGCAGCAGCGGCAGCAGCGCCGCGCTTTCCGGCGCGTACGCGAACAGCCGCGCGATCGTCACCACCGAGCTTTCGTCGAGCCGCAGCGCCCGCGGCTGGAACGTCAGCGGATCGCGCACGGTCACCGCCACCGGCGCCGCGCGCACGCGGTCGCGCAGCGTGTAGAGCGTGCGGTACGGATCGCCGAACGCCGTCGCGCAGGCCGGCTGCGCGGCGCATTCGCCGAGGATGGCCTTCAGGGCCGATTCGAGGTTGATCGCGTGCTCGCCACCGAGCGCGAGCCCCGGGGGCACGACGCCGTCGAGGATCAGGCTGCGCACCGCGTCCGGGTAGCGGCGCGCGTACTCCTGCGCGACGCGGGTGCCGTACGAACCGCCGTAGAGGTTGAGCTTCGGTGCACCGATCGCGACGCGCACCGCTTCCAGGTCCTGGATCGCGACGCCGGTGGTGTATTGCGCGACATCGCCGTCCAGCGACGCCAGGCAGTCCCGCGCCATCGCCACCTGCGCGTCGCGCGAGGCGTCCGCGTCGAGCGTCTCGATCGCGTCGTCCGCCTCCGGCATCTCGCAGCGCAGCGCGTTCGAGCCGCCGGTGCCGCGCTGGTCGACGAACAGCACGTGCCGGTGGTCGCGCATCGGCGAAAACGCGCCCGCGACCTGGGCCCAGCTTTCCGTCGCCGACTGGCCCGGGCCGCCGGCGATGAACAGCACCGGGTCCGGCGCCGGCTCGCCGGCGCGCGAGGCCACCATCGCGATCTTCAGCGTGATCGTGCGGCCGTCCGGCTTCGCCGGATCCTCCGGCACGGCCAGCGTCGCGCATTCGGCGCGCGTGGTGACGCCGCTGCCGGCCTGCGGCAGGTCGCATTCGGTGAATTCGAGCGTGCCCCACGTGCGGGACCACGCCGGCGCGGCCGACAGCATCGTCGCCAGCAGGACCGGCAGCAGCAGCGGTTTCATCGAAAGCCCCGTCGGATGCGGTAGGAAGCGCAAGGATGACAGACGGGCGGCACGCCGCAAACGCGACCGATGGCCTACTTGCTGCTGACGTATTTCTCGCGGCGGACGTGCGGCACCGGCAACCCGGCGTTCTTCAACGCGTCGAACATCGTGTCGACCATGTTCGGGTTGCCGCACAGATAGGCGATGTCGCCCTCGGCCGAGGGCGCGAACTCGGGCAGCACGTCCTGCACGTACCCGCGGCGCACGTCGGCGTGGGCGGCCGGGTGGTCGTCGGCGGGCAGCTCGCGGCTGAAGCACGGCACGAAGCGGAAGCCCGGGTGCGTCCGGGCGAACGCGCGGAAATCGTCGCCGTACAGCAGCTCCTCCGGATTGCGGCAGCCGAACAGCAGCACCACCTCGACGCCGCGCGTGCGCATCATCGCGTCGAGCTGCGGCAGCATCGCCCGGTAGGGTGTCACCCCGGTGCCGGTGCCGACGAG
>CBIHMN010000252.1:0-3784 GCA_966211005.1 uncultured Arenimonas sp. | reverse complement strand
TCCTCACCGGGCATTTCATGCAGTACGTCGACTACGACTTCACCGCGAAGCTCGAAGACGAGCTGGACGCGGTGTCGCGCGGCGAGGAAGGCTGGGTGCCGCTGCTCGAGAAATTCTGGAAGCCGTTCAAGACGACGGTGGACGAGAAGAGCGAGTCGGTCGACCGGTCCGAAGCCACCGGCGCGCGGCTGCTCGGCACCGACCCGAAGTCGGGCAAGCCGGTGTCCGTGCGGCTGGGCCGCTACGGCCCGTTCGCGCAGATCGGCACCGCCGAAGACGAGGACAAGCCGAAGTTCGCGTCGCTGCGCCCGGGCACGTCGATGCACACGATCACGCTCGACGAGGCGCTGCCGCTGTTCGACCTGCCGCGCAAGCTCGGGCAGCACGACGGCAAGGACGTGACCGTCGCGATCGGCCGCTTCGGTCCTTTCGTGAAGCTCGGCGACACGTACGCGTCGCTCGGCAAGACCGACGACCCGTACACCATCGGTTTCGACGCCGCGGTGGAACTGGTGCGCGCCAAGCTCGAGATGATCGCCAACCGCACGATCAAGGTGTTCCCGGGCACGGAGATCCAGGTGCTCAACGGGCGCTACGGCCCGTACATCACCGACGGCGAGAAGAACGGCAAGATCCCGAAGGACCGCGACCCGGCCAGCCTGACGCAGGCCGAGTGCGAGGCGCTGCTCGTCGAGGGCAAGCCCGTGCGCAAGGGCGGCCGGTTCGGCAAGAAGGCCCCGGCGAAGAAGGCCGCCGCGAAGAAGCCGGCAGCGAAGTCCGCCGCGACGCCGACGGACGCGACGCCGGCGAAAAAGACGGCGGCCAGAAAGAGCGCGAAGAAGACCGCGAAGAAGGTCGCGAAGAAGAGCGCCGCGAAAAAGGCCGCGGCGAAGAAGACCACGTCCGGAAACACCGCTTCGAAAAAATCCGCCGCGAGGAAGACGGCCGCGAAGTAGCGGCCATGGCGGACGGCCATGCCGCGTGCGCCGCGATCCGGTCGATCGCACGCACACGAAACTGAATCGCGCATCAACGACGTCGCCGCGTTTCCTCACGCGGCACTCGCGCTGCCGCGGTGGGCGGTGATTACACTCGATCGGCGCCACGCCCCGATCGAGGACCTCGCCATGACCTTCCGATTCCGCCTGATGCTCGCGCTGCTGGTGGCGCTGGGTGTCGTCTCGTCCGCGGCGACCGCCGCGTCCGCGCCCGTCCGGCAGGTGCCGGGCGAACCGATGCGTTCCGCCAAGGCCGAAACGGTCGCGCAGTTCCGCGCCGCCGAGGTCGCGCCCGTCCGGCTGTCGCTGGGCGAACTCGACCTCGCACGCATCGCCGAAGTGCAGAAGCGCAACACCGGCGAGCACATCCCGGTGCAGATCGGCGTCCATCGCCGCGCGTCCGAGGCGGAGGTCGCACTGCCGTCGCCGACCTGGCGTCCCGTCGAGGGAGGCGCGGTGACACGGTTCGAGATCGCGTCGCCGGACGCGCTCGGCCTGCGCATCGGTCTGAAGCTGCAGAACATTCCGGTCGGCATCGAGATCCGCGTCGCCGGCTCGCTGGCGCCGGACGTGGTGCATTTCGCGCCGGGTTCCGCCGTGGCGTGGCAACACCGGACCGCGCGCACGTACTGGACGCCGGCGACCGACGGCGACCGCCAGCTCGTCGAGGTGTTCGTCCCCGCCGGCGCCGACCGCGCGGCGCTGAAGATCGAACTCGACACCGTGTCGCACCTGCTGACCAACAGCCGCGAGCGTTTCTCGCTCGCGAAGGCCATCGGCGACTCGGGCGCGTGCAACGTCGATGTCGTCTGCCGGGTCAACACGCTCGGCCAGAATTACGTCGATACCAAGAATGCCGTCGCGCGCATGGTGTTCACCACCACGCAGGGCACCTACACCTGCACCGGCACGCTGCTCGCCGACACGCTCGCCGGCAGCCAGATCCCGTACTTCTACACCGCCGACCACTGCATCTCGAGTTCCACCGTCGCGGCGACGCTCAATACGTACTGGGGCTTCGAGGCGACGGTCTGCGGCGGTTCGACGCCGGCCGCCAACACCCTGCGCTCGCAGGGTGCCGACTACCTGTACTCGGAGCGGCACAGCCCCAACAACAACGTCTACGGCACCGACGCCGCGCTGCTGCGCCTGCGCGAGCCGCCGCCGGCCGGCGCGTACTTCAACGGCTGGAACGCCAATCCGATGACCAACGGCAGCGTGCTCGCCGTGCACCATCCGCAGGGCGACCTGAAGAAGAGCTCGCTCGGCCAGCGCCTCGGCCAGGACGAGTACCAGAACGAGGTCGGCTGGACGAGCGGCACGACCGAGGGCGGGAGCAGCGGGTCCGGCCTGTTCACCGCCACGGGTGCCGGTGGCTCGTACGAACTCCGCGGCGGGCTGTACGGCGGTTTCGCCAGCTGCGCCAATTCCGGCAGCCTCTCGAACACGAACAATCGCGATTACTACTCGCGGCTCGACAAGGTCTACGACGACATCGACCAGTATCTGGCGCCGACCACGAATGCCGTCGGGCCGACGCGCGACTACACCGGTGCGTGGTACGTGCCGAGCGAATCGGGCTGGGGCTTCACCGCGTTCCAGTACGACAACGAGGACCAGGTCCTCTTCATCCTGTTCTTCATCTACGACGCGAACGGCGTCGCGAAGTGGTACGAACTCGGCGGCGGCTGGAGCGCGACCGACGTGCGGACCGGCGACGTCGTGGAATCGCGTGCGAACCAGCCGTGGAGCACGTCGTTCAACCCGGCGCTGCGCACGTTCACGTCGGTCGGCAACGCGTCGCTCAGCTTCACTTCGGCGACCACCGCGTCGCTGACGATCACCGTCAACGGCGTGACCCGGACGGTGGGCGTGCAGAAGCTCTGACCGCGCGGCCCGGCGACGGCCGGCGGTGGCTCACTCCGACTGCGGCGCTCCGGCGCCGCGGTCTTTTTTCGCGTCGGCGACGATGCGGCGCACGTCGGCGAGCAGCGCCGGCGCGTCGTAGACGATGCCGCCGCGGATCGTCCAGCGCACGCCGCCGACGCGCTGCAGCGTGCCGTCGGCGCCGAGCCGCGCGTGGCCGGTGCCGTAGAGCACCTTGAGGTTCGCGAGCGGGTTCTCGGCGACGACCAGCAGGTCGGCGAGCTTGCCGGCTTCGACCGAACCGATGCGGTCGGCCGCGCCGAGCGCCTCGGCGCCCGCCAGCGTCGCCGCGCGGACCACTTCCAGCGGGTGGAAGCCGGCCTCGCGCAGCAGCTCCAGTTCCTCGATCGTGCCGAAGCCGTACGTCTTGTAGATGAACCCGGAATCGCTGCCGACGGTGACGCGGCCGCCGCGGTTCTTGTAGTCGTTCACGAACGCCATCCAGAGCCGGTAGTTCTGCTTCCACGCGGTCTCCTGCTCCGAGCCCCAGTCGAAGAAGAAGCTGCCGTGGTTGCCGCGGTTCGGAGTGAAGAACGTCCACAGCGCCGGATGGGTGTATTCCGCATGCCAGTCCGCATTGCGCGCGCGCATCAGGTCGCGCGTCGCCTGGTAGATGGTGAACGTCGGATCGAGCGTGAAGTCGAGGTCCAGCAGTTCCCGCATCACCTGCTCGTAGCGCTCGCTGCCCTTCGGCGAGGCCTGCGCCCACAGCCGTCCGGCTTCGCCGAAGCGGTGCTGCTCGTCGAGGAAGTTGTAGTCGGCCGGATACGCCTGCACGGTCTGCCCGTCGAACAGCGCTTCGGGCAGGCCGTACCAGTGCTCCATCGTCGTCAGGCCCCAGCGCGCGGTCGTCAGCACGT
>CBIHMN010000251.1:0-3793 GCA_966211005.1 uncultured Arenimonas sp. | reverse complement strand
ACCACGGTCAGCGGCGTGCGCAGTTCGTGCGAGACGTTGGCGACGAAATCGCGGCGCACCTGCTCCAGCTGCACGAGCCGCGACACGTCGCGAACCACCAGCAGCCACTGCGTCGGGGAGTAGTCGATCAGGCGCAGGCTGAGCCGCGTGGCGGGATCGGCGGGCGCGGGCACGTCGGGCAGCACCTCGTCGGCGTCGCCCGCGGCGAACCACGCCGCGACACGCGGCTGCCCGGAGAAGAGGTCGGCCAGGGGCGTGTCGAGACTCTGCGGATAGCGCAGTCCCAGCAGATGCCGCGCACGCTTGTTGAACCACACCAGGCGACCACCGCGGCGCTGCACGACCAGTGCGCCGTCCGGCATCGCCGTCGCCGCCTGGCGGTACGCGCGGAGCAGCCGCAGCAGCCGCCGGGTGCGCCGGCGGTTCTCGGTCTGGCGACGATGGATCAGCGTCTCCAGCGCCGCCCACAGGCCCTGTCCGTCGACCGTGCGCAGCTGCCGGCGCCAGTCGAGGAAGCGCAACACGCGGTAAAGCCGCCAGTAGGCGCGCGCCGCGAGCGCCGCAGCGCCGAGGCCCAGCGCCCACCACGGCGCGCCGAGCAGCCCGCCGATCGCGAGCAGCGCCGCGAAATACAGCACGAGCCGGATCAGCGACTGGCGCCACGCGAGCCGCAGCAGCATCGACGCGGTCATCGCGCGGCGGGCCGGTTCAGGCGGCCGCCGAGAAGCGGTAGCCGGCGCCGCGCACGGTCTGCACCATCGCATCCAGGCCGAACGGTTCCAGCGCCTTGCGCAGGCGGCGGATGTGCACGTCGATCGTGCGCTCCTCGACGTAGACGTTGCCGCCCCAGACGTGGTCGAGCAGCTGCGCGCGGGTATAGACCCGGTCGACGTGGGTCATGAAGAAGTGCAGCAGCCGGTACTCGGTCGGCCCGACGTGGACGGGCGCCGCGCCGGCGAACACGCGGTGTGCGGCACCGTCGATGCGCAGGTCGCCGACACCCACCGAGCCGTCGGCGTCGTCGTCGCGCGAGCGTCGCATCACCGCGCGGATCCGCGCCAGCAGCTCGCGTGCCGAGAAGGGCTTGACCACGTAATCGTCGACGCCGGATTCGAGGCCGCTGACGCGGTCGTTCTCCTCGCCGCGGGCGGTGAGCATGATCACCGGCACGTCGCGGGTGAGCTCTTCGCGGCGCCACCGGCGTGCG
The DNA here is from genome assembly GCA_966211005.1 of uncultured Arenimonas sp. Classification (GTDB taxonomy): domain Bacteria; phylum Pseudomonadota; class Gammaproteobacteria; order Xanthomonadales; family Xanthomonadaceae; genus Arenimonas. The sequence goes on along the minus strand of CBIHMN010000251.1, from coordinate 2,586 downwards.
AGCTCCAGTCCGCTGACGCCGGGCAGCATCCAGTCGAGCAGGATCAGGTCCGGGACGCGCGCCGCGATCGCCGCCTGCGCTTCGCGGGCGTCGCCGGCATGCACCGGTTCGAAATCGCCCTTGCGCAGCGCGTAGGCGACCATGTCGCGGATCGCGGGTTCGTCGTCGACGATCAGGATGCGCTTGTGCACGGAGTCACCGGGTGATCGGGGAAGGGCCCCGCCCATTGGACGACGTTATCGTGACAGCCCGGTGACAAGGCTACAGCGTGTCGGGTCGCTGCTCGTGGGCGTCGATGCCCTGCCGGCGCATCTCCAGCACGATCGGCGTGATCGCCGCGATCCGCGATTCGATGCGCGCGCGCTGGTAGTAGTTCAGGTCGTCGCGGCCCTTCAGCGCCTCGAGCTGGTTCAGGGCGTCGACCGCCCGGCCGTTGAGGTAGGCGCTTTCGGCATACGCCTCGCCGGCGCGCACCAGGTCGCCGGCCAGTTCGCTGGCGCGGGCGAAGCTGCGCTGGAACAGGGGGTCGTAGGCGCTGTCGGCCAGCAGCGGACGCAGCACGTCCTGCGCGCGGCGGCCGGCATCGGCGGTCGCGCGCTCCGACAGCGCCTGGGCATAGGTGAGCCGCACGGCGCGGTTGTCGGGATGGCGCCGCAGCAGGCGGTCGAAGCGCTCGTCGGCGACCGGGAAATCGCGCGACAGGGCCGCGGCTTCGGCGCGTGCCAGCTCGATCCACAGATGGCCCGGATGTCGCGCCGCCAGGGCGGCGAGCCCGACCTGCGCCTCGTCGGGCTTGCCGGCGCGCATCTGCGCCAGCGCCAGTCCGTACGCCCGCCCATCGGTGAATCCGTGTTCGTCGGGCGCCCGTTCCATCGCGCGGTATTCGCGGACCGACGCCCCCGGGTCGACGGCGCTGAGGACCCGCAGCCGCTCGCGCGCCCATTCGAACTCGCCGGTACCAGCGTCGCCGGAGGTGCTGTCGCCGAGGCTCCACGCGTCCGGCAGCAGCGGGTTGGACGGCGGCCCGACGCGCCCGGTGGTCGGGGGCGCGGTGCGCGCGAGCCGGCCGGCGCGCTGACGTGCCTCGCTGATGCGGGTGGTCGTGACCGGATGCGAGCGCAGGTAGTCGGGCAGCTGGTAGCCGCCGCTGTCGCCGCGCGTGGTGCGCTGCATGCGCTCGAAGAAGTCGGCCATGCCTTCCGGGTCGTAGCCGGCGCTGGCGAGCGTCTGGATGCCGATGCGGTCGGCCTCCGACTCGTTGCTTCGCGTGTAGTCGATCTGCCGCTGCTGCATCAGGCCCATCGCACCGGCGACGGCGGCGGCACCGGCATTCGCGGCCGAATCGTCGTTCCCGCGCCCGCGGTTGTCGTCCGCGGCGGCTTGCGACGCGACGATCATGCCGACCATCGCCAGCAGGATGGGCACCTGGTCCTTCTTCGCGCGTTCGATCGCGCGCAGCACGTGGCGCTGGCTGACGTGGGCGATCTCGTGTGCGACGACGCCGGCGACCTCCGCCTCGTCTTCCGCGGTGAGCACGAGGCCGGCGTTGACGCCGATGTAGCCGCCCAGCGTCGCGAACGCGTTGATGTCGCGTTCGCCGAGCATGAAGAAGGTGAAGTCACGGCGCGGCGTGCCACTGGCGGACGCGAGGCGATAGCCCATGTTCTGCAGCCACTCGTCGACCAGCGGATCGTCGAGCACCATGCCCATGCGCCGCAGTTCGTGCAGCAGGTAGGCACCGTACTGGCGTTCCATCGACGGATCGACCATTTCCGCGGCCGACGAGCCGAAATCCGGCAACGCACCGTCCTGCGCGGGGAGCGCGCGTGGCGCGGCCAGGCCGAGTCCGAATGCGATGGCGGCGGCGAGCAGGCGCACGTCGATGGCGTTTCCGTCGGGGGCGGGCGGCCAGCATAGCGTCGCGACCGCGTGAAGCGGGTGAATCGGCAGTTAACACCCTTCGCGCCGGGCCGCGACGCCGCGTCGTACGGTGGAAAAGCCGCCGTGCGGCCCCCAGAATCGAGGAGAACCAGGAGCACGCCATGCCGTCGATCACGATGTACACCACCGCCGTCTGCCCGTACTGCGTCGCCGCGAAGAATTTCCTGAAATCACGTGGCGCGGCGTGGGAGGAAATTCGCGTCGACCTCGATTTCGACCGCCGGAAGGAGATGGTCGATCGGGCGAAGCGCACCTCGGTGCCGCAGATCTTCATCGGCGAAACGCACGTCGGCGGCTTCGACGACATGGTCGCGCTCGACCGCGCCGGGGGCCTGAAGCCGCTGCTGGAGGGCGGCGCGTGAGCGGTGCCGGCGACGAGGCCGACCGCGTCCGCGAGTTCACCGCGTTCCGGCAGCGGATGAACGAGCGCATCCTCGCCGAGGACAACCAGGTCGTCCGCCGCTTCTTCGCGCTCGACACCCAGACCTACCGGGCCGGCGCGCTCGACCTGAAGACCAAGGAACTGCTGGGCCTGGTCGCGTCGATGGTGCTGCGCTGCGACGACTGCATCAGCTACCACGTCGCGCAGTGCCGCGACGCGGGCGTGAACCGCGACGAGATGTTCGAGGCCTTCAGTGTCGCCCT
>CBIHMN010000250.1:0-3797 GCA_966211005.1 uncultured Arenimonas sp. | reverse complement strand
GCCTAACGCCTAGTAGGCCTCTAATCCGAGGCGTATGACCGTATGGTTCGTCCATGGACCCGGGCCGTCAAGCAAATTCCTACGTCCGATCAACGCTTTGGACGACGGCGCCGTCGAGGGACTCTGGCGCAGCATCCGCGTTATGGCTCGAGAACGCGGGATATCCGGATACCGGCGCGAAAACGAGGGATATCGGGGCGCCGGGAAGGACGCTGGCGCCGGAGCACGATCGGGGCGCGCTCCGCGTTTGATGGACGAAGTTCGGCGCGTGTTGCGGCTCAAGCACTACAGCATCCGTACCGAGGATGCGTATGTCGGATGGATCGTGCGGTTCATCCGGGCCAATGGTCGGCGGCATCCGCGCGACCTGGGCAGGCGCGAGGTCGAGGCGTTCCTGTCGACGCTCGCGGTGCGCGGGAAGGTGGCGGCGAGCACGCAGAACCAGGCGCTGTCGGCGCTGTTGTTCCTCTATCGCGAGGTGCTCGGGCAGAAGCTGCCGTGGATGGACGACGTGATCCGCGCCAAGCGGCCGGCGCGGCTGCCGACGGTGCTCACGGCGGAGGAGACGCGCGCCGTGCTCGCGGCGATGCAGGGGCGGCCGTGGCTCATCGCCAGCCTGCTCTACGGCAGCGGGCTGCGATTGATGGAGGCGCTCCGGCTGCGGATCAAGGACGTCGACGCGGCGCGCGGCGAAGTCGTCGTCCGCGACGGCAAGGGTGGGCGCGACCGGCGCACGGTGCTGCCGGTGTCGCTGGTCGATCCGCTGCAGCGGGAAATCGAACGCAGTCTCGCGCTGCATGCGGCGGACCTGCGGGTGGGCTACGGCCGGGTTTGGTTGCCGCACGCGCTCGCGCGCAAGTATCCGAACGCCGACGCCGCGCCTGGCTGGCAGTACGTGTTCCCCGCCGAGCGGCGGGCGATCGATCCGCGCGACGGTACCGAGCGGCGGCACCATGTCGGCGACGAGGCGCTGTCCCGGGCGTTGAAGGCGGCGGCACGCACGGTCGGCATCACGAAGCCGGTCAGCGCGCACACGCTGCGGCACTCGTTCGCGACGCATCTGCTCGAGGCCGGCTACGACATCCGCACGGTGCAGGAACTGCTCGGGCACAAGGACGTCGCGACCACGCAGATCTACACGCACGTGCTCGGCAAGGGCGCGAACGCGGTGCGCAGCCCGCTGGACCGGGTGCGCTAGGAAGCCTGTGTCGCGCGCGGCTTCCTGGGCACTGCCGACTTCTTCGCGGCAGGCGTCTTTTTCACCGCAGGCGACTTCTTCACCGCCTTCTTCGTCCGCACCGCCTTTCCCTCGCCCACCGCCGCGAACGTCGCCAGCAGCAGCGTCTGCAGCCGCTCGCTGTCGTCGAGCAGTTCGTCGGCCACCGGGTACAGCTTCGCGCCGGGATAGGGCGGCCGCCGCGGCAGGTCGGCGCACAGGCCGGCGGTCGCCTCGGCCGGCTTCACGAACAGGCTGTCGTCGCATGCGAACGCGACCACCTTGCCGTCGATGTACAGGCCGTACTCGCCGAACATGCGCTTCGCCGTGAGGCGGTCGCCGAGGCCGGCCTGTTCGGCGACGTATTCCACGAATCCGGACTGCGTGCTCATCGGCGGGCTCCGCGTGGTCTGGCGCGACTCTAGCGCGGCGCCGGCACGCCGTCAGCCGTCAGCGGTCGGCCGTCCGCCATCCGCGCTCTGCCGTCCGCCGCCACCCCCGGCGAACGCCCGGGTCGCCGCGACGGCGCGACGCCAGCCGCCATACAGCGCGTCGCGCTCCCCGGCCGGCATCGCCGGCTCGTAGCGCCTGTCTAGCCGGCGCAGCGCGGCGAGTTCCTCGCGGTCGCGCCAGAAGCCGACCGCGAGCCCGGCGAAGGCGGCGACGCCGAACGCGGTGGCTTCGTCCACCTCCGGCCGCTCGACCGCGCGGTCGAGCACATCCGCCTGGAACTGCGCGGTGAAGTCGTTGGCGATCGCGCCGCCGTCGACGCGCAGCGTCTTCAGGCGCAGGCCGGCGTCGGCTTCCATCGCGTCGAGCACGTCGCGGGCCTGGTAGGCGAGCGATTCGAGCACGGCGCGGCACACGTGCGCCTTCGTCGTGCCGCGGGTCAGCCCGAACAGCGCGCCGCGGGCGTCGCTGTCCCAGTGCGGCGCGCCGAGGCCGACGAACGCGGGCACGAAGTACGCCCCGTCGGTCGACGGCACGCTCGCGGCGAGCACGTGCGACTGCGCCGACGCGCCGATCAGCCCGAGCCCGTCGCGCAGCCATTGCACCGCCGAGCCCGCGACGAACAGGCTGCCTTCCAGCGCGTACTCGACGGTGCCGCCGAGGTCCCACGCGATCGTCGTCAGCAGCCCGTGCCGCGATCGGACGGCGCAGGCGCCGGTGTTCATCAGCAGGAAGCAGCCGGTGCCGTAGGTCGCCTTCGCCATGCCGGGTTCGAAACACGCCTGGCCGAACAGCGCCGCCTGCTGGTCGCCGGCGAGCGCGGCGATCGGCACGCGCGCGCCGAGCGGGCCGTCGGCGGCGGTGTACGCGTAGACCTCGCTGTTCGAGCGCACTTCGGGGAGCATCGCCACCGGGATGTCGAGCATCCGCCGCAGGTCGGGGCACCAGCGCCGCGCGTGGATGTCGTACAGCAGCGTGCGCGACGCGTTGCCGATGTCGGTGGCGTGCGTGCGGTCTTCCGACAGATGCCACAGCAGCCAGCTGTCGATCGTGCCGAACAGCAGCTCGCCGCGCTCGGCCCGCGCCTGCGCGCCGGGCACCCGGTCGAGGATCCAGCGCACCTTCGTGCCGGAAAAATACGCGTCGATCAGCAGGCCGGTGCGCTCGCGCACCAGCGTGTCGTGGCCGTCGGCCCGCAGCCGCTCGCAGATCTCCACCGTCTGCCGCGACTGCCACACGATCGCGCGGTGGATCGCGCGCCCGCTGTCGCGCTCCCACACGACCGTCGTCTCGCGCTGATTGGTGATGCCGATGCCGGCGAGCTGCGCGGCGTCGATGCGGGCACTCGCGAGCGCGTCGCCGATCACCGCGCGCACGCCGTCGAGGATCTCGTGCGCGTCGTGCTCCACCCAGCCCGGCCGCGGGAAATGCTGGGTGAATTCGCGCTGCGCGACCGCGACGATCGCGCCGGCGCGGTCGAAGACGATCGCGCGCGAGCTGGTCGTGCCCTGGTCGATCGCGAGCAGGTAGCGGGCGGTCATCGGCGGATCGTAGCGGGAGCGGGGGTCGCGACTGAAGCCGCTCTACGTTGGCGGGCGGCGGCGGATGGGGATCGACGACGCGGGGAAGGTCGCCAGATCCTCACCGCCGTCGCGCAGCGGCGCGCCGTCGGGTGGCGCCCACGCCATCGCGGTGATCACTTCCCACGTGCTCGGCAGCACGCCGTCGCGGCGCAGGGCTTCGTAGTGCGCGGTGACGCGGCGCAGGCGGTCGCGGCCGCCGAGGCCGCGCGGGCGCGCGGCGCGGGCATCGCCGGCGCCGATCGCGCGCAGCTCATGCATCAGCGCGCGCACGTCCGGGTACGTGAGCGTGAAATGGTCGCGTTCGAGCACCGGGTCGCGGAAGCCGGCGGCCATCAGCGCGTCGCCGATCGGCTGGATCGGCGCGAACGGCGACAGCGGCGGCACGGCGCCGGCGGCGAGGTAGGCGTCGGCGAGTTCGCCGAGGGTATCCGGGCCGAACGTCGTGAACAGCAGCAGCCCGCCCGGGCGCAGCACGCGGCGGAGCTCGGCGAGCACCGCGGGCAGGTCGTCGACCCACTGCAGGCACAGGTTCGAAAAGAGCACGTCGG
>CBIHMN010000249.1:0-3826 GCA_966211005.1 uncultured Arenimonas sp. | reverse complement strand
ACACGTCGACGCCGAGCGTCACGCACAGCGGCCGCACGCCGGTCGAGGGCACCGACGAGCAGGCCACGCCGCTCGGTCGCGATTTCAAGGCGCCGTATCCGGCGACGAAGCTGATCGCCGAACGCGACGTGCTCGCCGCCAACTCGCCGACGCTCGCGACGGTCGCGCTGCGCCCGCGGCTGATCTGGGGGCCCGGCGACACCCAGCTGCTGCCGCGCCTCGTCGAGCGCGCGCGTGCCGGGCGCCTGCGCACCATCGACGGCGGCCACAACCGGATGGACACCACCTATATCGACAACGCCGCGCAGGCGCACCTCGATGCGTTCGCCGCGCTGAAGCCGGGCGCCGCGTGCGCCGGCCGCGCGTACTTCATCTCCAATGGCGAGCCGCGCGAGGCGCGTCGCATCGTCGACGACCTGCTGGCCGCCGCCGGCGAACCGCCGGTTCGCGGCAGCGTGCCCTACGCGGTCGCTTACGCGGCGGGCGCGGTGCTGGAGCCGGCCTGGAAACTGCTGCGCCTGCCCGGCGAACCGCCGATGACGCGCTTTCTCGCCGAGCAGCTGTCGACGCCGCACTGGTACGACATTTCCGCCGCGCGCCGGGATTTCGGTTATGTGCCCCGGGTTTCGATGGACGAAGGGCTGGAGCGGCTGGCGGCATGGTGGCGGGGAGAAGCCGCGTCCAGCTTCTAGCGGCTACGCGGTCGTGCGTGCATCGCGATCGCCGGCGCTGCTTTTGAACGGAAGCCGGACCTCGTTTTCGCGTCCTGTTCGCGTCGCTGAACGCGGACCGTGCAATTCACCCGGAAATCGCGCCGAACACACGCGCGCACCACGGACGCTTGGCGAAAGTGGCGCCGTCCGCGGATTCCCGCGGCCAACCCGACATTCATAAGGAGAGCCGCCATGCTCCACTACGCCCTGATCTTCCTCGTGATCGCGATCATCGCCGCCATCCTCGGTTTCGGCGGCTTCGCCGGCACGATGGCCTGGCTTGCCCAGGTGCTGTTCGTCGTATTCCTGATCCTCGCGGCGATCACGTTCTTCCGCAAGCGCGTCTGACGCGGGTTTCGCCCGCCACGCAAGGATGCGTACCGTCGCGGCAGGGACGCCGCCGCGGCCGGCCGTCGGCGACGCGCCGGCCCGCTAGAATGACGGCATGAGCGATCGTGCCGTCTCGCCAGTGCAAGCCCTGAAGCCCCTCGCCGGCCGCGCGCTGGAGCAGGGGCTTTCGCGCCTTCTCGCACTCGACCCCGAGACGGCGGCCGCGCTGCGTCCGCTCGAAGGCCGGCGGATCGGTCTCGCGCTCGAAGCCCCCCCGGTCGCGCTCGACATCCGGGTCGAGGACGGCGCGCTGCGCGTCGGTCCGCCGACGGTGGAACCGGACCTCGGCATCCGCGCGTCGCTCGCCGGCGTGCTGTCGCAGCTGCCCTTCCTGCGCGCGCCCGGCGCGCCTCCGGTCGGCAAGGTGCGGATCGCCGGCGACGCCGAACTCGCGCGGCAGGTGCAGCGGCTCGCCGGGCGTTTCGATCCGGACTGGGAACGGCCGTTCGCGGAGCGGCTCGGTCCGGTCGCCGGCCCGCAGGTCGCGCGCGTGCTGCGCGAGGCGCTCGCCGCCGGCGCGGGCCTCGCCCGCGGGCTCGCGCGCGACGCCGCCGAATACGTCACCGAGGAATCCCGCGACGTGGTGGGCAAGGATGAACTCGAAGCCTTCCACGCCGACGTCGACGCGCTGAACGACCGCGTCGAGCGCCTCGCCGCGCGCGTCGCGCGGGTCACGCCGCGATGACGCCGGCCGGGGCGCTCGGCGGCGTGCGCGGGACGCTGCGCGCGCTGGGCATCGTCCGCGTGCTGCTGAAGCACCGGCTCGATTCGTTGCTGCGCGACACCGCCGTCGGCGGCTGGCTGTGGCTGCTGAAGCCGCTGACGCGCGCCAGCGACGCGGACCTGCCGCGCGGCCAGCGCCTGCGCCTCGCGCTGCAGGAGCTCGGGCCGATCTTCGTCAAGACCGGGCAGATCCTGTCGACCCGCCGCGACCTGATGCCGCCGGACATCGCCGAGGAGCTGTCGCTGCTGCAGGACCGCGTCGCGCCGTTTCCCGGCGCCGCGGCCCGCGCGCGGATCGAACAGGCGCTCGGTCGTCCCATCGCCGAGCTCTATGCCGAATTCGACGAGACGCCACTGGCGTCGGCGTCGATCGCGCAGGTGCATGCGGCGCGGCTGCACGACGGCCGCGAGGTGGTGGTCAAGGTGCTGCGGCCGGGCATCGGCCGGCGCATCGCCGACGACATCGCGCTGCTGCGGACGCTGGCCGCGTTCGCGGAAAGCACGCATCCGGCCGCGGACAAGATCCGGCCGCAGGAAGTGGTCAGCGAGATCGAGGGCACGCTGTTCGCCGAACTCGACCTGCAGCGCGAAGGCGCGAATGCGAGCCTGATGCGGCGCACCTGGCTCGGCAGCGACGAGCTGTACGTGCCGGAGGTGTTCTGGTCGCACAGCAGCGAGAACGTGCTCACGATGGAGCGCGTGCGGGGGATTCCTTCCGACGACATCGCCGCGCTCGATGCCGCCGGCATCGACCGCAAGGCGCTGGCGGCGCGCGGCGTGCGCGTGTTCTACACGCAGGTGTTCCGCGACAATTTCTTCCACGCCGACGCGCACGCCGGCAACATCTGGGTCGACCCGGGCAAGCCGGAGGATCCGCGCTTCATCGCGATCGACTTCGGCATCGTCGGCCAGCTCGACCGGCGCGACCAGTACTACCTGGCCGAGAACTTCATGGCGATCTTCCAGCGCGACTACCGCCGGATCGCCGAGCTGCACATCGAAGCCGGCTGGATGCCGGCGACCACGCGCATCGACGAGCTGGAAGCGGCCGTGCGCGCGGTGTGCGAGCCCTATTTCACCCGGCCGCTGAGCGAGATCTCGCTCGGCGAGGTGCTGGTGAAGCTGTTCCGCACCGCGCAGCGCTACCAGCTCACGCTGCAGCCGCAGCTGATCCTGCTGCAGAAGACGCTGCTGAACATCGAGGGCGTCGGCCGGCTGCTCGACCCGAAGCTCGACATCTGGGCCGAGGCGCGCCCGGTGCTCGAGCGCATCCTGCGCGAGCGCTACAGCCCGGCGACGCTCGGCGCGGAATTCCGCAAGCGGCTGCCGGAGCTGATCACGCACGCGCCCGACATGCCGCGGCTGCTGCACGACTTCCTCGCGCAGCAGGTGCGCGGCGAGCACACGATCCGGATGCGCAGCGACGACCTGGCCGAACTCGCGCGCATCTCGCGCGCCGGCCAGCGCCAGACGGTGTACGCGATCCTCGGCACCGGGCTGATGATCGTCGCGGCGGTGCTGGTCGGCCTCGAGGCGGGCGGTCCACGGCTGTGGGGCATTCCGGCGGCGGCGGTCATCGCCGGGCTCGGCGCGTTCGGCGCCTTCCTCGCGGCGTGGCCGCGGCGGTGACCGCGACGGTCGTCGGCCCGATACTGCCCGGCGCGCTGCTGCATCGACGCGAGCAGGACGCGATCCCGGGGTGGGTGGCGGCGATCATCGTCGCGCTGTTCGTCGCGGTGCTGCTCTATCGGGGCTTCGGCGTCGGATGACCCGCACCGACGATGCCCGGGCCGCCGATGCGGCGTCGCCGACGCTCGACGTGCTGTTCGCCGACGACGCGCTCGCGGTCGTCGACAAGCCCGCCGGCCTGATGGTCCACGACAGCGCGCTGGCACGCGGCGAGACCGACTTCGCCGCGGATCGGCTGCGCGAGCAGTTCGGCCGGCCGATCTTCCTCGTGCACCGGCTCGACCGCGCGACGAGCGGCTGCCTGCTGCTGG